>JBDTMK010000255.1:0-5084 GCA_039934315.1 Pyrinomonadaceae bacterium
TGGCGAAAATGCTAAAATCCGGGGCTAACGTCATTCTCCTTGACGAGCCCACAAACGACCTGGACGTAAACACGATGCGCGCCCTCGAAGAGGCGCTCGAAAACTTTGCCGGATGCGCCGTGGTTATCAGCCACGACCGTTGGTTTCTGGATCGAATCGCAACGCACATACTCGCCTTCGAAGGCGATTCGAAGGTCGAATATTTCGACGGAAACTACAGCGAGTACGAAGCGGATCGTAAACGCCGACTTGGCGTCGACGCGGATCAGCCGCACCGCATCAAGTACCGCAGCATGACCAGAGCCTAGAATCTTGCCAACGGAGATCATATGAAAGAAATAGCAGCCTGCTTTGCTATTGCAGTTCTTTTATTTGCATCCGCCTGCGACTCGCCGCCCGAGCCAAATGCAGACGCGGTCCGTGCTGAAACGACTCCGCCCGTTCCCACACCTGAACCTTCGGCAGCCACATCGCCGGCTCTTCCCAACCTCCAGGCCGAGCTTCTCGATGACCGGCACAAGACGACAAGCACGCCGCTCGGGTCATTCGATTTCAAGAATTTCACGTATCCGCTGCCGCGGGGCTGGCAGAATCCGGACGGCACCGATCTCACGCTGACGGATGGACGCCGCGTCCCTATCTCCAAATTTATCAACGAGGACATGGAAGACGACGAGAAGGCCGAGGCACGAGCTACTCGCCGGATCGGCATGTCCTATGTGACGACCAAATATTTTGACGTTACCGGCGATGGCCAGGACGAAGCGATCGTCATCCTGAAGGTCGAAACGACGGGTAATGCGATCCCGCAACTGGTATACATCTACGAATGGAAAGACGACAAGCCGGAGCCGGTCTGGAACTTTCGCACGGGCGACCGGGCCGATGGCGGCCTCAAAGATATGCGGATCGAGATCGCCGAGATGGGGAACACCGTACTCGTCGTCGAGCTCTACGGCCAAGACCGATTTCTTCTTGGCGAGACCGAGACCGGAAAGGTGACCGGAGATGAAGAACAGCTTTGCTGTCCGACCTACTTCACACGAACTTTTTACAAATGGAACGGCCGTAATTTCCTGATGCAGGGTAAGCGGCTAACTTATTCGATCGCCGATCCGAACGCTCCGGCGCTCGAAAACTATGGCGATGTGATGAACGCACCCTCCCCGAAGAATGCCAAAAGGTAATCGAAAGCTGTTGATCGCGATCTATATCGGAGTCGCGATTTACGTGCTGCCGATGTTTCCTCACAACAGCTCCGCAAACGAACTCACGCGCTGGGCAACCGCCGCATCGATCGTCGAACGCGGAACTTTCGACATGGCGTGGACCGCGTCGCTGATCGGCCCGAATGTCGATACCGCCCGAGTCGGCTCGAATGTCTATTCCAACAAAGCGCCCGGGACGGCGATTCTCGCCGTCCCTTTCTACGCTGCCGCTCGTATATTTGTCGGGCCGCCAGACGCGTCGAACATTCGCTTTACATGGTTCGTGATGCGCCTTGCGATCTCGACGCTGCCGTTGCTGATCCTGGCGTTGTGGCTGTACCGCGGTGCGGACACGTTCAGCTTGGCCGCTCTTTTATTCGCATCGCCCTTGTTCATCTACAGCCTGCTGTTTTTTTCCCATTTATTGGCGGCGGTCGCCGTTTACTTTGCGTTCCGGCTTCTGTACGACGACGCGAGAGCTCGGAATCGGTCCCTGATCGCGGGCGCACTTGCCGGACTCGCCGTGGTCTGTGAGTTCCCCGCTATCTTTCCGATTGTCGTCTTTGCGATCGGGATTCTCTTCATGGACAAAGACGAGCGTTTCGCGCGCCTCGGGTACTTCGTTTTGGGCGGAACGCCGCTGGCGATACTTCTTCTTGCTTACAACTACTCGCTCTTCGGTTCGCCGTTCTCGATGTCCTACGCGCACGAAAGTTTTCCGGAGTGGGCGGAAGTTGCGAACACCGGCGTGTTCGGTATCGGGTTCCCAAAGATCTCAAATGTTTTTCTTTTACTGTTCTCACCTTCACGCGGACTCTTCTTTTTCGCGCCTGTGCTGATTCTCGGATTGGTTGGTTTTCTTTCGCCCGAGGTTCGGAGCACGCTTCGTCATCGCGTCAAGTTCATTGCGATCTTGTTTACCGTTCTTTTGATGAGCGGACACGGTGCGGCCCACGGCGGCTGGGCGTTCGGCCCCCGGTATCTCGTTCTTATAGTTCCACTCCTGCTGGATTCTCTTTTCGATGAAGGATCTGATCTCTCAAAGCTCTGGCACGGAGCGGCGTTCGTAGTCTCATTCGTTTTTTGTACGCTGCCGATCCTTACGTTTCCATTCGCTCCGCCGGAGTTTTCGTCGCCCCATAACGACTTTTGGCTTCCGTTGTTGATTCACGAAGGCTGGTACGTCCCGAATTTGGCAAATGTGGTTGGCGTACCGTCGGGGCTCCTGAGTACGATCCCGATCCTCGCTGCGTTTTGGTTTGTCGTCTATCTCGTAGCGCAGAGAGGTGAGGGACGCCGACGATTTAAGATCGGGCTTGGCATAGGAGTGCTGATAGCTGCGCTCTACTTCGCGCTTCCGCTCCAATCGGGCGAGGACGCGTTTCGCCGGGCGACCGTAGCCGAGCGCTTTTTCCGTCCTGGCGATCGATTGTCGGCTTTCGAAGAGAGCGCGACGTCAAGAAAAGATCGCGAGACCCTTGCCCGGATCAACGACTATAAATGGAATATCGCCGATACGCGTTCGTACGCACCCGATGGTTTTCCGTATGAGAAAGGGCGCGATCTTTCGTCGTCGCCGACGGCGTTGATGCGAGACGCGATCGAGCTACAGAAACGTGGAAACGTGCAGGCGGCCGAATTGGCCCTGCGCCAAGGTAAGGATAAATTTCCGTTTGCCGCATGCGAATTCGGCACTAATCTAGCAGTCATCTATTACACCTCGGGTCGAAAGAGTGAAGCCATGAGAGAACTAGAGAGCGTTCAAGCTCTTGTTTTCCCCTGGTCTCGCCCCGACTGCACTCGTTCTCGCCAGCTTCTCGACGAGCTCAACAGCGAGTCCATCCATTAATCGCAAATATTTCGCTTTATGTTGCAAAGTACTTGACAATAATCCGCCATGCGCTTATTTTTGTCTTGCATGGGAAAAGTTCAGGCCATCAAAAAGGGCGTTTCGGAAAATGAGCCCGTCAATTTAAGTGATCGTGCTGCCGACAATCTTAAGTTCATCCGCGAGACGATGGAGCGCTCGACTCACTTCACGGCAGTGCCCGGTTACGGGGGCGCCTTGATGGGAGTGACTGCCGTCGCCGCCGCATACATCGCGTCGCAGCAGATCTACCTCCGAGACTGGCTGATCGTCTGGCTTACCGAAGCGATTCTTGCATTTGCGATAGGCATGCTCGCGATGTGGCAGAAATCGAAGATCGCCAAAGTCTCGCTGGTCTCCGCTCCGGCTAGAAAATTTGCGTTCGGCTTTTTGCCGCCGCTTATTTGCGGTGCCGTGATCACGCTTGGGTTGTGGCGATTCGAACATTACGAAGTGATGGCCCCGGTCTGGATGCTCTCGTATGGCGCTGCGGTCGTTACCGGCGGAGCCTTCTCGGTCCGTGTCGTCCCTGTAATGGGTTGGATCTTCATCGCGACAGGTGCGATCGCATTTGCACTGCCGGCGAGCTTCGGAAACATTTTGATGGGCGTGAGCTTCGGGTTGGTCCATGTTGTTTTTGGGCTGATCATCGCGCGGCGCTACGGCGGATAAGAGCGCGGACTATTTGTCGGTCCGTGGAAAGGAATTGTTATGGCAAAGAAAAATTTAGCGATTAAAGACGACGGCGAAACAAGACCGTTACGTGTTGAAAAAGCTGCGGGCGAGGTTTCCGAATCGCTGGACAAGATCATTCACGATCGAACGCGCCTCGGGATGATCAGCGCCCTTGCGGCGAATACGAAGCTCAGCTTTTCGGATCTCAAGAATCTTCTGAACACGACGGACGGAAACATCAGCGTCCATGCACGAAAGCTCGAGGACGCCGGTTATCTCGTTTGTGAAAAATCATTCAAGGGGCGGACCCCATTGACCGAATATTCGATCACGGCTGACGGCCGAGCCGCGCTCGAAAAGTATTTGAATCATATGGAAGCGCTGATCGCGGCGATGAGGAGTGTATGAGGTTTGCACAATCGAAAAGACATTCGTCGGTCATTATCGTCATCGCTGTTTTGGTTTATCTTACGTCGCCCCTGCTTTTCGGGCTCGGGCTTTATCTATGCCTCACTCTGGGTATGTTTCCGCCGGAAGCGGATTCAATAGGTATTCCATTCGCGGGATTCATGATGCTCTGGTTTGTCGGACTCGTGCTGGGAATTCTCGCGTGGGTGATGCTCTTGGTATCGAATTCCGGTGGCGGACAAAGGAGACAATAAGATGGGCGTTCTCTTAATTCTAATGACGATCGGCGGTCTGGTTCTGGCGACGATCATTTTCGTCATATCTATCTTCACGAAAAATACCTGGTTGCGAAACTTTGTTCTCGGTGGCGTGGCCGTGTGGTTCGTGTTTTATTTCGCCATGCTCTTCGGATTTTCGGCTGCGAGCAAAGAGAAAGAGCTTGCGTTAAATGAACCGAAAGAGTTTTGCGGATTCTACCTGGACTGTCACATGCATACCGCTGTGGCGACGGTACGGAAAACAAAAACTATCGGGAACCAAACGGCGAAGGGCGACTTCTATATCGTGAAGGTAAAAGTTTTTAGCGACGCTCGGGCGGCGACACTCGGCCTGCTGACTGTGGATGCCCACGTTGTAGAAGCCTCAGGGCGAACATATGATCGCGATATGACCGCAGAGACCAATCTCCCACCACAACCGGACTTCGAAAAACCTATTTCGCCGGTTGAGAGCTTCGAGAAGGAAATTGTTTTTGATCTACCCGACGAAGTGAAAAATCCCCGACTCGATATTCGCGAGGGGTATGGCATCGATCATGTGATCGAAGCGTTACTGGTCGACGATGAGGACAGCATTCTTCACAAAAGAAGTTACCTCCTTCTGACTCGATCGGAGCAGTCCACCGCGATGCAGTAAATATGAAGCGG
>JBDTMK010000256.1:0-5076 GCA_039934315.1 Pyrinomonadaceae bacterium
GTCGAGGTGCGCGGCGCCGCTCGGGTGACGTGCTCCGCGCGCGTTATCGCAATAGTCTTGAGAAGCCTGAACCGGTTCCCGCAAATTCCGTTCAGCTTTACAAGATCGGATTTCCGGCAAACGACCACGTTTTCAAGAAAGGCCACCGGATCATGGTCCAGGTGCAGAGCTCCTGGTTCCCGCTCATCGACCGCAATCCGCAGCGATTCGTGCCGAACATCTTCCTTGCAAAGGACTCTGATTTTCAGCAAGCAACTCAGCGAATTTACCGATCGAGTAGTCAGGCGTCACACATCGCCGTTCCGGTCGTCCAGGCGGCGCCGTAGCGAGACACTCTTGCTGTCTTTTATTTTGATAAGTTTTCAACACTCAGGGAATGCAGCCGATGGCTTCGGTGGAACGATGCCAGCGCCGCTAATAAAATCTCGTAATGAATAAATTTGTGAGAAGAAATCGAAGAATGAGGCGAGTATTATTGCCCGCGATATTTGGCGTGGCTGCGATGGCGCTCGCTATCGTACAAAATGCCTCCGCGCAGACGGTCAACGTCGAACGCGTCGTCGCAGAGCTTGAGCCGGAAATTCAGCGCGCGTTGGTCGAAGGAAAAATTCCTTCGGCCTCGATCGCTCTTGTTTCAGGCGACAGAATCATATGGACAAACGCTTACGGCTACTCGAATCTGTGGGCCCGCACGCCGGCTACGCCGAGCACGACGTACGTGATCGGCTCGACGTTCAAAGCGATGTCGACGGTCGCCCTGCTGCAACAAATGGAGAAGGGGAAATTTAAGCTGGATGATCGTGTTAACGATTATCTGACCGAGTTTAAGATTCAAAACGAGGATCCAAAAAACCCAGTCACTTTTCGCCACCTCTTGACCCACACGTCGGGTCTCCCGGGCGGCTTCGGCGCGTTTCCGGTTTGGGGCGATACAGTACCCCCGTCGCTTGAGGAGTACCTTAAGAAAGAGCTGGTGATCAGCAAGCCGACAGGTTCCGAGGTTATCTACTCGAACACCGCGTACACCCTCGTCGGTTATCTGGTCCAAAAGTTTTCCGGCGTTCCATACAAAAAATATATTCAGGACAACATCTTCACGCCGCTGGAGATGAACAATACTGCGTTTGAACCGACACCCGCGATGGACGAACGGATGTCAGAGCCTTATACGGTCGATGAAAAGACCGGCAGTCAGGTCCCGACGGTAAGGGTCAAGGCATCGGTGTGGCCGGCAGGAATCGTGTACGGCACCATCTACGATCAATCCAACTGGCTGATCCTCAATCTCAACAACGGCATGTTTAAAGGCAAACGAATAATCAGCGAGAACACGATGGAGCAGATGTTTACCCGTCAGCATGACAAGTTCAAGGGAGGCATCGAGGGCATTTGGGGAAACGAGACGGCCGGGTTTGGCCTGACATGGTGGTCCCAAGTAAGGGATGGTGATCGCTATTTCGCGCACAGCGGCAGCCTTGGCGGCTACACGGCTTTCTTGCTGGGCAACCGAGACCGCAAGTTGGGTTTTGCGATCCTGACCAATGGCAACAGGGCACACCCGCATCTCTTCAAGCTTGCCGACCGTGCGATGGATCTGATGAAAAAATACTCGGGCCCGGCGAATCCGACGCCTGGCTCCGGGTCTTAGAGAGGGGACGATTTGTTTCCGACCGCTGTTTTCTTCGTTCACCAAAGGCTGCTCAAAACTATGATGTTCTACCTTCGACGTCCCTTTGTTGCTTCGCTCATTTGTCTGATCGCGCTTGGCGCCCTTCCTTATCACGCGATTTCTCAAACCGCTGAGCCCCTTTACGACATAGTTATCCGCAACGGCCGCGTTCTCGATGGGGCAGGAAATCCCTGGATCGCCGCGGACGTCGCAATCGCGAACGGCCGCTTCGTGCGCATCGGCAAGATCCCGGGTAAGGGGAAACGCGAGATCGACGCGACAGGCAAATATGTTTCGCCCGGCTGGATCGATATGCTCGACGCATCGGGCAGCGTGCTGCAGAGAAATGGCCTCGCCGAAAGCAAGCTGCAGATGGGAGTGACCACGGGGATCGGAGGTGAAGGCGGAACGCCAGTACCGGCCGAGAAGTTAGCAGAGTATTTTGCCGGTCTCGAGAAAAGCGGCATCAGCATGAACTTCGGCACCTACTACGGCGCGACGCAGGCTCGCGTAGCTGTGATAGGCGAGGATGCGCGTGACCCGACGCCCGAAGAGCTTGACCGAATGAAGTCGCTCGTTGAAACAGCTATGAAAGCCGGAGCGCTTGGAATATCGACTGCTCTCATTTACCCACCGGCGAGTTATTCGAAGACCCAGCAGCTTGTGGAATTGGCAAAGGTCGCCGGGCAATACGGTGGAGTCTACTCGAGCCACGTTCGCGGCGAAGGCAAGGAACTTGTCGAGGCAATCGATGAAGCGATAACTATCGGAGAGAAGGGCGGATTACCTGTCGAGATCTATCACCTTAAAGCGGCCTATCAACCCGGGTGGGGAACCCTGATGCGTCAGGCCGGCGAGACGATCGAAAAAGCACGCGGTCGCGGTGTCGATGTCGCGGCGGATATGTACCTATATACAGCGGGCGGCACTTCATTGTCGGCTGTTGTTCCCTCGTGGGCGGCAGAAGGAGGTCGCGACAAGTTAATGGAGCGGCTCAAAGATCCAACGACGCGTACGAGACTCAAGACCGAGATCAAGACGGGCTCACCCGGATGGTGGAATATTGTGGAGGCCGCCGGCGGGTGGGACCATATCGTAGTGGCATCGACAGGTAACAAAGAAAATGTCCGGTTTGAAAACAAGAGCGTTGCGCAGATCGCGAAGGAATGGAACAAAGATCCTGCGGACGCTGCGTTTGATCTAATCGTGGAAGGTAACGGCAGGGCGGGAGCTCTCTATTACTTGATGACAGAACCGGACATCGAAACTGCGATCAAGTATCCCTGGATAAGTTTTGGTAGCGATGCGTCGGCGTCAGAAAAACTGATGGATCCGAATACCGCCGGAAGCGGGCATCCGCGCGGCTACGGTAATTTCCCGCGCGTGATCGCGGAATACGTGCGCAAAAAGAACCTGATCACTCTTCCCGATGCGATCCGAAAGCTAACCTCGTGGCCCGCCACCCGTCTGCGGATAGATTCCCGCGGATTGATAAAAGAGGGAATGTGGGCGGATGTGGTGATATTCGATTACGAAAAGATCCAGGACGGCGCGACTTATGAGTATCCGTTCAGGCCGCCGACGGGCATCGATTACGTGCTTGTAAACGGACAGCTCGTTATTGAAAAAGGAAAACACACCGGATTACGTCCCGGTAAAGTGATCTACGGCTCGGGCCGCAGTCAATAGCTCCTTCAACAGGAGACAAAGCAGTGAAGAAACTGGCATCTTTGACGATCTGTTTGATCATCTTGTCGTCGATATTTGGACAAGGTCCCTTTCCGCTTGCTCCGACGAAACAGGAAGACGAATCGACGCCGCCATCGGACAAGGACCCTTCGGTCGCTCCTGCATTGACGGCTGCGGACGTCGAGGCGTTTCTCGACGGCATCCTACCACTACAGATCGAACGCGATAATATTGCCGGCGCGACTATCGCCGTCGTCAAAGACGGAAGAGTCCTGTTCTCGAAAGGTTATGGTTATGCGGATGTTGCGAATAAGAAGTCTGTTTCCGTGGAAGAAACCATGTTCCGGCCAGGCTCCATCTCCAAGCTGTTCACCTGGACGGCGGTGATGCAGCTGCAGGAGCAGGGCAAGCTCGATCTGAATAAAGACGTTAATGAGTATCTCGATTTCAAGATACCGGACGCGTTCGGCCAGTCGATAACGCTCACGAACATCCTGACCCACACGCCGGGGTTCGAGGAGCAGATAAAAGATCTTTTTGTAGTTGATACGAAGCCGCCGAACCTCGGAGATTACGTAAAAACTCATATACCCACGCGTATCTATCCGCCCGGAAAAGTTCCGGCTTATTCAAACTACGCTACTGCTCTAGCGGGTTACATCGTCGAAAGAGTTTCAGGAAAGCAGTTCGCCGACTATATCGATGAGAACATTTTTAAGCCGCTTGGGATGAACAGGTCAACATTCGTTCAGCCGCTGCCGGCAAATTTCACTGACGCGATGTCGAACGGTTATCGAATTGCGACTGATGACCCTCTGCCGTTCGAGATGGTCACGGCCTTTCCGGCCGGCAGCCTTAGCAGCACTGCTTCGGATATGTCGAAATTCATGCTCGCGCATCTTCAGGGCGGTCAATTGAATGGCCAGAGAATTCTTAAGCCGGAAACTGCCGCGCTGATGCATACCCGGCTGTTCGGTCTCGATGACGCTGCTCACGGCATGGCTCATGGCTTTTATGAGGAAGATCAGAACGGCTTAAAAATAGTCGGCCATGGCGGGGACACTATAGCGTTTCACAGCGATCTTCATTTACTGCTCGACAAGGGCGTGGGCTTCTTCGTTTCTTACAACAGTGCGGGCAAAGGAGAAGTTTCCAATCGGACCATTATTTGGAATGCGTTTCTCGACCGATATTACCCTTACACGGTGACGGGCGAAGCCGTACCGAATGCGAAGGAGGAGGCAGAAAAAGCGTCGGGTTCATACATTCTGAGCCGCCGCGCCGAAACGTCGTTTCTTCGCGTCGCATCGGTCCTCGGCGAGGCTGCGGTCGGTATCAATGCAGACAACACGATCTCGGTCGGGATATTAACCGGAGCTAGCGGCGCGCCCGTTGAATGGATGGCTGTTGGGCCCGGCAAATTTCGGGATGTTGATGGAGAAGATCTGTTGATCTTTAAACCCGACGACAGCGGCGACATGCAGATGATCATTTCGAAGTATCCATTCATGGTAGGGCAAAGGGTCGGCGCGTTTGAGAATGCAAAACTTCTATTGCCCGTTCTCGGCGTGTCGCTCGGCATCATGCTGCTCACTTTGGTTCTCGCGCTGGTGGCTTGGTTCGTGAGACGTCACTACGGCCAAAAATTTGAGATCGCACCGAAGAGCAAGTGGCTGCGTCGCGGCGTTTGGATCGTATTCGCGATCGACCTTATTTTT
>JBDTMK010000257.1:0-5067 GCA_039934315.1 Pyrinomonadaceae bacterium
GCAGTACCTGATCATCTTTTCGGGAAATTTGCCGGAAGAGACGGTTTGGTTCATAAAGCGTTCGACCGGCGGCTGGGGCTGGATGGCCTGGGGCTTGATACTTTTCCACTTCGCCGCTCCGTTTCTGATCCTCCTTATGCAGGATCTCAAGCGAAAGCCGAGACGCCTTGCCGCGGTAGCGATGTTTATTTTGTTTATGCGTTTCGTCGATATGTATTTTCTTATCGGCCCAAGTCCGCGAATCGGCGAACACGACGGTTCGCATCTCGCTTTCTCGGTTAGCTGGTTGGATTTTGTTGCCCCGATTGCGGTGGGCGGGATTTGGGTTTGGTATTTTTTGAACGAGCTAATGAAGAGGCCGCTCGTTCCGGTGATGGATCCGTTTCTCGAGAACGCCATCGAGCACGGACACGGACACTGATCGATTTTGGATTGCCGATTTTGGATTTTGGATTTTAAGAATCCGAATCCAAAATCCAAAATCTAAAATCCAAAATGGAGTATATGGGATCCACGAAACACGAAAAATCGTTTGTCGATTTCGAGCAGCCTTACGAGCAGAATACTATCGGGCTGAAGGGAATCTTTTACTTCGGCATCGGCTTGTTGCTGCTTATCGTGATCACGTTCGCGCTTATGTGGGCACTGTTGAATGTTTTTCAGGACGATGCTCAGGCGGAAAAAGGCCAATCGGGGCCGATGGCAATGTCCGAGGTGGAGAGATTGCCGCCGGAACCGCGTTTGCAGTCCGCGCCTGGATTCGGCGTCGAGTCGGAAAACGGCCGTGTAAATCTTGAACTAATGGCTCCACAGTCCGAATATGGCGAATTAAAAAAACAATACATCGAGACGTGGGAACACGGAGCGAAAGACGCGAAGACCGGCGCTATTACGTCGATGCCCATCGACATGGCGAAGGAAAAGTTTCTCGAGCAGGGAGCGAAGGCGAGATCCGGTACCGAAGCTGAGCAGAATGCACTGCGATCAAAAATGTATTTTACGGACGCGAGTTCAGGTCGACGGGCGGCTGATAGAAGAAGATAGTTGGGCTAATGGGGACCGAAGAAGGCGGAAGGCAGTAAGTAAAATGTTGTTCAGGTATTACAAAATTTCGTTATGTCTCATGACGCTTGTTCTCGTGATGGGATTAAGCGTGCCGGCGCAAAAGACCGAGCACTACAATTCGCCGCTTTACTCGCCGAAAACATACGATCCGGCACAGAGTGAAGGAAACGGTTTGCCGGAGGCTCTGAAAAAGATCGGTATCGACCAGAAACTTGGCGAGCAGCTGCCACTCGATACGGAAGTAACGACCGAAGATGGACGGACGGTGAAGCTCAGCAGCTTGTTCGCGAGCGGCCGGCCCGTTGTGCTGGCTCTCGTTTATTACGAGTGTCCAATGCTGTGCAACGAGGTCCTTAACGGACTGACCGGTTCGCTAAAAGGTATTTCGCTCGATGCAGGGAAGGACTTCGACGTCATCGCCCTCAGCTTCGACGCCCGAGAGAACGAGAAGCCGGGCTTGGCACAAAATAAGAAAGCCGCGTACATGGAGCGATACGGGCGCCCCGGATCTGATACGGGATGGCACTTCCTGACTGCGACGCAGCCGTCGATCGACGCGATCGCAAATGCGGCGGGCTTTCATTATCAGTGGGACGAGAAGAGCAATCAATTCGCACACGCCGGCGGCGTGATGGTGGTAACCCCGCAGGGGAAGATGTCGAAATATTTCTACGGCATCGACTATGCTCCGCGGGATCTCAAGCTCGGTTTGATCGACTCCGCTGACAACAAAGTCGGAAGCGTCGCCGATCAAATGCTTCTCTACTGTTACCACTACGATCCTTCGACCGGTAAATACGGTCTCGCGATCCTAAGAGTTATTCGACTCGGCGCAGTGCTGACGTTGCTCGGCATGGGTGCGATGGGATTTGTTTTTTGGCGGAGAGGAAAGAAGATTGTAAATAGTGAATCGTAAATAGCGAATAGTTAGTGGTGAGAAAAAATTCACTATTTACCATTCACGATTCACTGAAGAGATTATGCAAACGAATTCGTGGGTTCCATTATTCCCGGACCAGGCCTCGACGTTCGCGTGGCAGGTTGATCTGCTCTATGCCTACCTGATCATAGTGAGCATCGCGTTCACGATACCGATCGTAGCAGCGATCTTTTACTTCGGCCTCAGGTATCGCGAAAAGGAAAAGTATGCGACGCCGGATGAGATGCACGGCTCGATCGCTCTAGAGACCGTTTGGTCGATCATTCCGTTTGTGATCTCGATGACGATCTTCCTCGCCGGGGCATATGTGTACTACAACCAGTACCAGGTCCCGAAAGATCCGGCGATGGAAGTTTACGTGGTCGGGAAACAGTGGATGTGGAAACTGCAGCACAGTACAGGCCAGCGTGAGATCAACGAGCTTCATGTACCGGTCGGCCGCAAAGTGAAGCTCACGATGACGACCGAAGATACGCTTCATGATTTTGCGATACCGGCGTTTCGTACGAAAGCCGACGTCGTCCCGGGTCGCTACACGTATCTTTGGTTCGAAGCTACGAAGCCAGGGAAATATCATCTCTTCTGTGCGGAATACTGCGGATTGAACCACTCGGGAATGGGCGGTTATGTCTATGTAATGGAGCAGCGCGATTTCGACAACTGGCTAAGCGGAAACGTCTCGGGCCAGACGCCGATCGAACAGGGACGCGACCTTTTTGAAAATAAGCTCGGCTGTGCATCCTGTCATGCCGGCGGGCCGCAGCAGCGAGGTGCGAAGCTTGAGGGAATTTTCGGGCACGAGGTGAAGTTAGTCGGGGGCGGAACCGTAGTTGCGAACGAAGAGTATATTCGCAATTCGATATTAAATCCGAGCAGCCAGGTCGTCGAAGGCTTCCAGCCGATCATGCCGACTTTCAAAGGACAAGTTACGGAAGAGCAACTCATCTCGCTGGTCGCGTACATAAAGTCGTTGAGCGGAATAACCGGCTCGACAAGCTCGGCGGGAGATGCGGGCGCGAAACCGACGATGAGCAATTCGGCGGCTAACTCGACAACGGCGCCACGCGCCGATCGCGGGAATGCTAACACGCAGGGAAGTAATCCTAATGCTCCGGGTGAGCGAAGCGAACCGTCGAATAGAAACAGATAGGGTAATAAGAATATGCAAACGCAAGATGCGATAAATGCCGGGATCACCGGTTCGCCAAAACTGAATTACTTGACGAACGGCTTCACGCTGAAATCGTGGCTGCTGACAAAAGATCACAAACGTATCGCGATCATGTATTTGATCACGGTTTCGATGTTCTTCTTCGCGGGCGGTTTGTATGCGTCAGCCATCCGTCTTGAACTGCTTACGCCGGCCAGCGACCTGCTGCAATCCGGGACATATAACAAGGTGTTCACCCAGCACGGCATCTTGATGATCTTCTTTTTTCTTATCCCGTCCATTCCGGCTGTACTGGGGAATTTTCTGCTGCCGATCATGATCGGGGCGAAAGATCTCGCACTCCCGCGGGTCAACTTACTTAGTCTTTATATCTACTGGATCGGCGGTCTGCTAACGATCTATGCGCTTCTGCAGGGCGGCGTAGACACAGGCTGGACCTTCTATACGCCTTACAGCACGACGTTCTCGAACTCGTACGTGATGGCGGTCGGACTCGGAATATTTATCAATGGATTTTCATCCATTTTGACGGGGCTGAATTTCATCGTCACCGTTCACACGATGCGCGCACCCGGGATGACCTGGTTCCGCCTACCGTTGTTCGTCTGGGCGATGTACGCCGTGAGTCTGGTCATGATCCTCGGTACGCCGGTTATAGCCATTACGGTACTTCTGCTCGCCATCGAGCGGTTGGTCGGCGTCGGGATCTTCGATCCGTCCATCGGCGGCGACCCGATCCTGTTTCAGCATTTGTTCTGGTTCTACTCGCACCCCGCGGTGTACATCATGATCCTGCCGGGGATGGGCGTCATCAGCGAACTGATCTCGAACTTCTCGCGCAAAAAGATCTTCGGTTACGAGTTCATCGCGTTCTCCAGCATCGCGATCGCGGTCTTCGGATTTCTGGTTTGGGGACATCACATGTTCGCCAGCGGCCAGTCGATCTACGCTGGCCTCGTCTTCTCGTTCCTGACAATGGTCGTCGCCGTACCGTCCGCGATCAAGATGTTCAACTGGACCGCGACGCTTTATAAAGGCTCGGTCTCGTTCGACACGCCAATGCTCTACGCGATCGGATTCATGGGACTGTTTTTGATCGGAGGCCTCACCGGGTTGTTTCTTGGTTCGATCGGCCTAGATATCCATCTCACGGATACCTACTTCGTCGTTGCTCACTTCCATTACGTGATGGTTGGCGGCCAGGTGATCGCGTACCTCGGCGGGATCCATTACTGGTGGCCGAAAATGACCGGCAAGATGTATTCGGAATTCTGGGGAAAGATCTCGGCGATGCTGGTGTTCATCGGCTTCAACCTGACGTTCTTCCCGCAGTTCATTCTCGGTTACATGGGAATGCCGCGACGTTACGCTTCGTATCCCGAGGAATTCCAGGTACTGAATATTTTCTCGACGGCCGGAGCTTCGGTGCTGGGCGTTGGTTTGATAATGCCGGTCATCTATCTCGGTCACTCACTTCTTTACGGCCGGGCCGCCGGCGACAATCCGTGGATGCTTCCGGGTCTTGAATGGAGGACGAGCTCGCCGCCGCCGACCGAGAACTTTGAAAAGTCGCCGGTAGTTACCTGGGAAGCCTATGAGTTCGGTGAAGAAAGCGGGCTGGATCTTGATGAAGCCAGAAGAAGAGACTTAGCGATGGTTAGCTAGCCGGATTTTGGATTTTAGATTTTGGATTTTGGATCGGAGGAGGCTCTACAAAGCAGCGGATTCTTGAACCAGGCCGATCGAAATCTAAAATCCAAAATCTAAAATCCAAAATCTAAATTTAAAATGGCAACACACGCAGAATCATTAGAACACGGCCACTATCATCCGCCTGGTCTTCAACATCAGTTCGAAGACATGAAGCAGCAGGAAGAGTCCGTATCGATCG
>JBDTMK010000258.1:0-4999 GCA_039934315.1 Pyrinomonadaceae bacterium
GGACCTCTTTGATCGTCCCCGCTTTTGGTGACTTCAATTCGTTCTGCATTTTCATCGCTTCGACGACGAGAACGCTGTCACCCTTTTCCACCACGGCACCCGGCCCGGTAAGGATCCTAACTACTTTTCCGGGCATAGCGGTTTTTATCTCAACGAGTCCATCCGCGTGATCAACCCCCGCTCCGGCGCTGCGAAGGCGTTTTGGATCGATCAATCGAACTTCGAACTCATGCGTGCCGATCCGAACCTGCACCGGTCCGTCCTTAACTTTGGAGTCAGCTACACTTGCTTCGTAAATCCGGCCCTCGTGCTTGAACAAAAAAACGCCGGGCTCGGGTTCCGAGGATTGGAGCTCGTATTCCCGGCCGTCAACGTTCGCGAAGACTTGATCGCCTTCGCGTCTTATTTCGAGGTCGCATTTGTCGTCGCCAAGCTCGGCTTGAAGCTTCATGGTAAGTGACCTTTAGAAAAACCGGATGCGATTATATGTCCAAAGTCCCGGGAGAAGTATCAATGCGATCAACGCCGCAAGAACACCCAGGCAGGCATACTCGATTCCATCGGCGACGAAATAAACGTCCAATGGACTCCAGCCAGCTACTTCAGCGACCAAGATGCAGACAAAAGGAATTAAAAGGCAGATAGCTGTGGCGGTCCGCGAGCTCATGCCCCCGGCTTTCTTTTCCTCGCTCATTCTCCCGCCTTATGCGGTCTTCGATTCTCCCTTCACCTTGTCGGGCTGCGGCGTCACTCGCAGATATGGCTTAATGGTCTTCCAACCAGCAGGAAATTTCTCTTTCGCCTGCTCGTCCGTGACCGAGGGAACGATGATGCAGTCGTCGCCGTCTTTCCAGTTCACAGGCGTCGCGACGCTGTACTTTGCAGTGAGCTGCAGCGAGTCGATCACGCGCAAGACCTCATCGAAATTGCGGCCGGTACTCGCCGGATACGTCAGCATCAATTTCACTTTCTTATCCGGGCCGACGACGTAAACCGAACGGACCGTAAATGTGTCGCTCGCGTTTGGATGGATCATGTCGTAGAGGTCCGATACTTTTCTGTCAGCGTCGGCGATGACGGGAAAGTTCAGAGCAGTGCCTTGAGTTTCTTCGATGTCCTTAGCCCACCCCGCGTGCGAATCGACTGGGTCGACACTTAGGCCGATCATCTTAACGTTTCGCTTGTCGAAGTCCGGTTTCATGCGCGCCGCCATCCCGAGCTCGGTCGTGCAGACCGGTGTGTAGTCTTTGGGATGCGAGAACAAGATACCCCAGCCGTCGCCTAGCCATTCATGAAAGTTTATGGTCCCTTCGGTTGTTTCGGCGGAAAAATCCGGCGCTTCGTCACCTAAGCGTATTGCCATTTCGTGTTACCTCCAGAGTGAATTTGAGAGAAGTATAAACAGTGGGGAAGGCTATTACAAGGCATTCGATTCTAGGCAGATTCGGCCTGAGATTCGTCTTGCTCATCGAACTTTCGTAAACGTACGAGGCCTACCTTTTTTTCGTCGGAGCGCAGGATTCGGGCCTCGAGCCCGCGCAGCGTTACGATCTCTCCCATTTTCGGAACGTAGCCCGCTTCGCTCGTTATCATGCCTGCGACCGTTGTGTAGTCGTCATCTTCGAGCTCGATGTCGAATAGCCGCTCGATCTTGTCGATGTCAGTCGAACCAAGCACGTCCCAATATCCCTCTTCGCCTTCGATGATCTCGATTATCTCTTCTTCCTCGCTGTCCTCGTCCTCGATCTCGCCGACGATCTCTTCGATAATGTCTTCAACGGTGACAATGCCGGCAACGCCTCCGTACTCGTCGATCACGATGGCGATCTGGACGTGATTCACCTGCATGCTCTTGAGCAGCTCGGAGGCGGTTTTTGTTTCCGGAATGAAGTAGGCGTCGCGAAGCATTCCGTCGATCACCTCGTCCTCCTTTCCATCGGCCCAAGCTTGCAGGAGATCTCGAACGTAGATCACGCCCTCCACGTTGTCGATGCTGTCGCGATAGACCGGGAGACGCGAATATTTTTCTTCGGTCATCAGATCGCGCGCCTGTCGAACGGTCGATCCGATCGCTACTGCGCACATATCCGTACGCGGCGTCATTATTTCGCCCGCACGCGTTTCGCTGAATTCGACCATCGATTCGATCAACTCTCGCTCTTTCTCTTCGATGATCCCTTCTGCCTCGCCGACTTCCATCAACGCCTGAAAGTCTTCGTCGTTATCTTCGGCCTTATCGTCGGCGATATCGGGGGCGGCGGTCGCTTCGAGTTTCTGCTGTTCTTTCGATTTGGATCTCGCTGAAAAAGGGGCTGTGATCGCGTAAGCAAATCTGTAGAGCGGCCGGACGATCGGAAGAAGGAACAAAAACTTTTTCTCCGGGTTGTTGCGGATTATCAAGCGGGGAAGCACCTGACGAAAAACAACGGTCGCGAACAGCGCAATAGCTAGAGCAAAAAGAACAAGTCCCGTTTGAGTTAGCTCAAGCCGCATACCGACCAGGGTGGTAATGACGGCGAACGAAACTAACAGGATTTGGATCGATGAAGAGAGGGCGAGGCGAAATCGCGGACGATATTCCTGTATCTCGCGGAGGAACTGCGCGGTTGTGGCTTTTTGAGAGTCTTCTGACTCGGACGCCAGGCGTCGGAGGCCAACATCCGAAAGATGCGAGAAGGCCAGGTCGACGGTCGCCAAAAATATCATGGCGATGAGGATGACCACCGCGAGAAGGATCTCGATCTCCATATGCTAACTACTGCTAATGTTACGTTTCGGTATGAACAAAAAGCAAATTCTAGGTTTGATTCAAGAGGGCGGCTGCGTCCTCGTCAAGTAACCATGTAACCCGCCCCTTTTCGGGCTTTACCATCTGAGCCGGATAGTCGTCCGGACGGTTTTGACCCTCGATAACCTGGGCGACAGCTTCGGCTTTCGAACTCCCGGCTACGAGGAATACGATGTTGGCCGCACTGTTGATCAGAGGAAAGGTCATAGTCAGCCGATCGGAATTTAACTTTTCAATATGATTCGCCACGGCGAGTCGTTCTTTTTCATGAAGCGCAGGCGAATGAGGGAACAAGGAAGCGGTATGAGCGTCGTCACCAAGGCCGAGGAGAATAAGGTCGAGCCCCCGTTTCGATCGTTCCAAATATTTGCAAAGATCCGTTTCGTAAATGGCCGCGGCATCATTTATGTTCGAAAGTTCCGTCTGCCACCGGTGGATCTGTTCTTCGCTTATCCGTAGCGGCCCAAGCAAAGTTTCATGAGCCATTCGATAGTTGCTCTCGTCCGAATCCGGCGGGACGGCGCGCTCGTCACCGAAAAAAAAAGAGACCAGCTCCCAGCTAATTGAAGATCGGTATTTCTCCGAAGCAAGGAGCGCATAGAGGCTGCGCGGAGTTGATCCGCCTGAGAGAGCTACCGAAAAGTTCCGATACGCATTTATTGAGTCATGCGCTAGTCGGATAAAGAGCTCCGCGGCAGCTTCGTTTAACTCGAGTGAATTACGTTTTATTTGGATCTCGGGATCGAACATCAGCTCCCCGGATTCTTCCAGGCTCGTCCATCCCGCGCCAGAAGCTCGTCCGCTTCGGACGGTCCCCATGAACCGGCTGGATAGTTCGGAAAATCGCGCGCGGGAATCGCGCCCCAGACATCGAGAATAGGCGTGACAATATCCCACGCCGCCTCGACCATGTCGGCACGCTGGAACAGCGTCGCGTCGCCAACCATGCAGTCGTACAGCAGACGCTCGTATCCGGTGCTAAGCTGCTCTCCAAAATGCTCGACATAATTAAAATCCATATCCACTGCGCCTAGCTTAACGACCGGCCCCGGAATCTTTGCACCGAAATGGAGCGTGATGCCTTCGTCGGGTTGGATGTGGATCTCGATCCGGTTCGTTCGTAGGCGTTCCACCGACGTATCACGAAACAATACGAACGGCGCCTTTTTGAACTGGATGATGATGCTCGAATGCCTCTCCTGCATTCGCTTTCCGGTGCGCAGGTAAAACGGTACGTCAGCCCAGCGCCAGTTATCGATGCAAAGTTTGAGCGCGGCGAATGTTTCGGTGTTTGAGACTTTCGGGACGTTCTCTTCGTCGCGATATCCAGTTCGCTTCTTGCCGTCTATCTCACCCGCACCATACTGGCCACGGACGGCTTCGTGGAGCGCCGCTTCGGGTGAGAAAGGCTGTATAGCAGTAAGTATTTTGGTCTGCTCGTCGCGGACAGCGTCAGCTTGGAATGAGACCGGCGGCTCCATTGCAGTCAGCGTCACCAATTGAAAAAGATGATTCGGTATCATGTCGCGCAGTGCACCGGCCGTGTCGTAGTAACCGCCCCGCTGCTCGACGCCTAATTCTTCGGCGACGGTGATCTGAACACTGTCGATGAAATTCCGGTTCCAGATCGGTTCGAAGATGCTGTTGGCGAAACGGAAAACCAATATATTCTGAACCGTTTCTTTGCCAAGGTAATGATCGATGCGATATATCTGCGGTTCCTTCAGGATCGCCAACAGATCGGTGTTGAGTTTCTTAGCCGACTTCAGATCGCGGCCGAAGGGCTTCTCGAAAATGAACCTTCGCCAATTTCCGTTTTCTTCTCGTCCCAGTCCGTTCTTTACGATCTTCTTCGCGACGGTAGCGAAGAGGTCGGGCGGAATCGCCATGTAGTAAAAGAAATTCTCCGGAATGTCATGCTTGGCGCAAACTTCAGCAAGGAGGTCTTTGAGATCTTTGAATAGCTTTTTGTCGTCGTCAAAATCTCCGCCGGTATAAAACGTTCGGCCGCAAAACCACTCAAGAAGCTCCTCGTGCGGCTTGTCCCCGGCAAATTCCTTTAAATGGTCGCGCATCTGAGTGCGGAATTCATCGGTCGTCATTTCCTGACGGCCAACGCCGACGATCGCAAAATTCGTCGGTAGGAATTTATCGGCGGCGAGGTTGTAAAGCGCGGGGAAGAGTTTGCGCTTTGTCAGATCACCGGTCGCA
>JBDTMK010000259.1:0-4994 GCA_039934315.1 Pyrinomonadaceae bacterium
AAACGGTGATGTTTGTCGCAATCGATAAACAGCACGCCGGTCTTTTAGGTGTTACAGATCCGATAAAAGAATCGACTGCCGAGGCGATCAAAGCACTTCACGACGAGGGCCTGGAGATCGTGATGTTGACCGGCGACAATAGGGTCACGGCTGACGCTGTCGGAAAGCGTCTGAATATTGACAAGGTGATCGCAGACGTTTTGCCCGAGCAGAAACAGGAAGTCATAAAGAAATTGCAAAGTGAAGGCAGGATCGTCGCGATGGCCGGTGACGGCGTTAACGATGCTCCCGCATTGGCTCAAGCTCAGGTTGGAATAGCGATGGGCACCGGAACTGATGTCGCGATCGAAAGCGCCGGTATTACGCTTGTGAAAGGTGATCTTCGGGGAATCGTAAGAGCAACGTTGCTGAGCCGCGGAACGATGTCGAACATCAGGCAGAACCTCTTTTTTGCGTTCGTGTACAACACACTGGGTGTTCCGATCGCGGCCGGCATTCTCTATCCGTTTTTTGGAATACTCTTGAGCCCGATAATCGCGAGTGCCGCAATGACCTTTAGCTCGGTTTCCGTGATCATGAACGCATTGCGGTTGAGAAACTTGAAACTCTAATTTGCAAACTCTATTAACCACGGATAACGCAGGTAACGCTGATCGCAAGACATCTTTGTAGAAAATCCGCGTTGCCTGCGTTATCCGCGGTTAATTTACTTTAGCTACCCTGATGTAAACTTTTTCTATGGCCAAAATTGCACTTGCCATTCACGGCGGCGCCGGAACAATACTTAGATCGTCGATGACGCCCGAGCTCGAACTGGAATATCGCACGGGGCTCGAAGATGCGCTTCGCGCCGGGTGGGAGATCCTTTCCAGTGGAGGCAGTGCGCTCGATGCGGTCGAGCGCACTGTTTGCACGCTCGAAGACTTCCCTCTTTTCAACGCGGGCCGCGGTTCGGTTTTCACCCACGAGGGGAAGAACGAAATGGACGCGTCGATCATGGACGGCCGCACCCTAAACGCAGGTGCTGTTGCATTCCTGCGCAATGTGAAGAATCCGATCAAGATCGCTCGTCTCGTCATGGAAAGAACTCCTCATATACTTCTCGCCGCCGAGGGAGCAAATCAATTCGCGAAAGAGATGGGTGTCGAGTTCGCACCAGACGAATATTTCTTCACCGAACTCCGCTGGCAGCAGCTGCTTAATGCCCGTGAAGAAGGCATAGTTCAACTGGATCACGCACCGGAGTGCGTGTCAGCCGACGTTAATCCAAAATCCAAAATCCAAAATCCAAAATCGCTCGGTACTGTCGGTGCGGTCGCCTGTGATCGCGAGGGAAACATCGCCGCGGCGACTTCAACCGGCGGGATGACGAACAAAAAATTTGGCAGGGTCGGCGATACGGCGCTCATCGGGGCAGGGACTTACGCCGATAACGCGACGTGCGCGGTTTCATGTACGGGGCACGGGGAATTTTTTATGACGGGCGTCACTGCGTACGACATTGCGGCGAGGATGACGTATAAAGGGCTCGATCTTGGAACCGCGGCGAATGAAGCATTGGAGCATCTCACCGACATTGGCGGAGACGGTGGATTTATAGCGGTCGACGCAAAAGGAAAAGTTGTGCTTCCCTTCAACTGCGACGGAATGTATCGCGGCTATCAAACTGAAAACGCTCTTGTGGTAAAGATATACAGCGACTGAGCGTAATCCGCTTGCGTTGCATCCGACCGCGCGGAACACAATGCCCGCAGTAAAGCTTCGCAACCGTAACCTAATAATACAATCATCGCGCCAAGCGACCCAAACTCTCTCGGCTGCGAGAATGTTCTGCATCGTTTTCGGTGCGGTATACCTGCTGCTTGGAGGGGTCGGATTTGTTCTCGGAGATGGTGAGGGAAGAATGTTCCATCTCATTCCCGGAGCACTTGAGCTCGGGACAATGGACCATATCATCCACGTCGTGCTCGGAGCCATTTTCATTTTCGGCGGTTTTACAACGCGGGCGGATGCCCCGGCGATCGCAACTTAGGCGATCCCTTTTTTCTCTTTCTCGATCAGCTCGTCGCGGATCTCTTGAACATAGGCGATGTCCTTTGGCACAAGGTCAGCGAGCGTCACGACAAGCTCGCCTTTGCGACCATGTTTGATAGCGTGGTAAATGGCCTCACGGCTTTCGGGAATGACGCGGACCTGCGGTTTGTTTTCGCTCTGCGCAACTCCCTCCTGCAATAGCTGAAACAATTCCTGCTCCGTTCTGCCTCGCAAATAATTTCCACGACGGATAACGATGCGGTCGAAATTGTCGCCGGCAATTTTAGCGAATTCGCGTATGTCGTCATCGCGTCGATCGCCCGTGCCGTTCAAAACGCAGGTCCTATACTTGTTTGGAAGTTTCGTAATGAAATTCACAAGCCCGCGCATTCCAGCGGGATTGTGAGCGTAATCCATCAGGACCGTGACGCCTCCTCCGACCTCGACGAAGTTCAAGCGTCCCGGCGTCTGCGCCGTTCCGGCGTTGAATGTGGTAAGCCCGACCCGCAGATCCTCGATCGAAACTCCGTGAACAAAACACGCGAGCGTCGCCGCGATCACATTCTGGATCATAAACTCGGCGCGGCCTCCATAAGTCAAAGGAATGTTCGTCACTTTTTCAATCCGGACCTTCCACCGCCCTTTCAGGATCGTCACATAGCCGTTCTCATAGACGCATGAGATCCGGCCGCGTCGCGCCTGGCGTTCGATGTTGGCATTGTTCTCGTCCATCGAGAAATAAACGCAGTGCCCTTCGACCAGTTCGCGCATTTTATAAACATGCGGGTCCTCGGCGTTGAGCACCGCAAAGCCGCGTTTTGAAACGGCACGAGGCACGACGGATTTTACGCGTGCAAGATCTTCGAGCGTGTTCACGTCTTTCAACCCCAAGTGGTCCGCCGCGACGTTTGTCACAACACCGATGTCGCAATAATCGAATCCCAGGCCGGAGCGGATAATTCCACCACGCGCCGTTTCAAGAACGGCGACGTCGACAGTCGGATCTTTTAGGACCAGCTGCGCCGAAACCGGGCCGGTGTTGTCGCCTTGGACGATCTGCTGATTTTGAATGTACGTTCCGTCAGTCGTCGTGAAGCCGACAGTACGGCCGCTGCCTTTCAAAACGTGTGCTATGAGGCGAGTCGTCGTGGTCTTTCCATTTGTGCCCGTTACGGCGACGATCGGGATCCGCGATGGCGTTCCGCGCGGAAACAACATGTCGATGACATGCTCGGCGACATTCCGGCCGATCCCTTCGCTCGGACTGAGATGCATGCGGAAACCGGGAGCGGCATTCACCTCGATAATTCCGCCGCCGTTTTCCGCCAGCGGTTCGGACACATTCGGGGCGATAATATCCACGCCTGCAACATCAAGCCCGATGATGCGCGCGATCCGCTCGAACAAAAAAACGTTCTGCGGATGGACCTCGTCGGTACGATCTATAGCTGTGCCGCCAGTAGAAATATTTGCGGTCGTTTTCAGGTGAAGTATCTCGTCTTTCGGCAGAACGGTGTCGAGCTCGTATCCCTTTGCCTTAACGCAGCGGATCGTCTGCCCGTCGACGTCAATTGTGGTCAGAACCTTTTCGTGGCCGTAGCCGCGGCGAGCATCGGAGTTCGTGATGTCGATCAATTGTTGGACCGTGTTCTTTCCGTCACCTACAACGTGAGCCGGGATACGCTCGGCCACCGCAATGAGTCGATTGTTTACGACAAGCGCGCGAAAGTCAGCTCCCTGCAGCTGCTTTTCGACAATGATCCAGCGCGAATATTCCTTTGCTTTGTCGAATGCGATCTCGGCATGTTCCAGATCAGTGATGCCAACCGTCGCCCCTTTGCCGTGATTTCCATCGAGCGGTTTTATCACCACAGGATAGCCGACAGACTCCACCGTTTTCTCGAGCTCTTCTCTCTCCCGAATGCGAAATCCTCGCGGCACCGGAACGCCCATGTCGCCAAGCAGCTTTTTCGTCGCGTGCTTATTTGCTGCAATGTCGACGGCGATCATGTTCGTGTTCGCGGTCGTCGTCGCCTGAATACGTTTTTGATGAACTCCGTATCCGAGCTGAACAAGAGACTGATCATTCAGTCGGATGAACGGGATGTCTCGCGTTTCCGCTTCTTCTACGAGAGACCCGGTCGAAGGTCCGAACCTGACTTCTTCACGTATCTCGCGCATTCGCTGCACATCGTCGGAGATATCTTTTTGAATCTCTTCAATCGGCTTCCCTTCCGCCAGATCGAGAAACAAACGTACCGCAGCCCGAGCCGCGAACCGCCCGACCTCTTCTTCGTGGTAGCTGAAGACGACATTGTAGATACCGCGCTCGCCGGTCTCTCTCGTACGTCCATAGCCCGTATCCATTCCCGCCATCGTCTGCAGTTCGAGCGCGAGATGCTCAATGACGTGTCCGCCCCAGGTTCCTTCTTTGACCCGCCGCAGAAACCCGCCCTCTTCCTGATAACTGCAGCCATGCACGTTCAGCGACGGCATGGCCGTGGACATCCGTTCGTAGAAATTGTCGAGCTTGTCGGTCGGCCTATCTTCATAGTCCTCAATATCAAGGCGCATGATGATCAGCTTCTTCCAATAGCCGCTCCAGTAATTCGGGCCGCGGAGGGTTCTTATTTCCAGAATGTTCATACGTTGTTCTAACGCCCGCGATACGTCAGCTTAATTAACCGCGGATGACGCAGATTGCGCAGATAAAGAAAAAATCAGACTCTGAAAATCTGCGTCATCCGCGTCATCTGCGGTTAACACCCGCTACGCTAAGTCGGGAAGCAGAAACTCGTTCGGCAGCTGGACCGCCTTGCGGTTCAGAAAATCAAAGCACAGGCCATCGCGCAGTACGTGCAGGTGGACGTCGCACACACTGAATTCCTGGTTGTCGGCTACTTCAGCGATCTCGTTATAGGTGATCTGCGAACCGTCCACGATGGTCACGCTTCCCTGTC
>JBDTMK010000260.1:0-4976 GCA_039934315.1 Pyrinomonadaceae bacterium
GCCGTTAATTTTGCGTAAATAGATTTAGCCCAAAACCCGAACTCAAACTCTAGAATTTACGTTCCCCTGTTATGCAAGAATTTACAGATCAAATGCCATCGGACATCAAGCGCTACCCGATGGTTCCCATCCGAGACGTTGTTATATTTCCGTCGACGAAGGTCGCATTTAAGATAGGCAGACCGTCGTCGGTTCGCGCGCTCGAAGAAGCTATGACGGGTGATCGGGATATTTTCCTCGCTACTCAGCACGACGCGACGATCGACGAGCCAAGCGCGGAACAGATCTTCTCGATCGGGACTCTTGGCCGAATCCTCCAGGCGCAGCGCCAGGACAATGGACAAATAAAGGTGGTGGTCGAGGGACGCGAACGCGGCGAGTCGGTGCGTGTCGAACAGGACCCCGATGGAATGTTCTACGCACATGTCCGGAAGATCACGCCGAGCGACGAGTCGGGTTACCGGACGGACGGACTTCTGCAAAAGATCCACACGCTTGTTGAACAATTTCTGCGCGTCTCACCTGACGCTTATACGGACGCGCTGCATGCTTCGCTGCGCGGAATATCGGCTGCCCAGATCGCTGACGCGATGTCGTCGCATCTGAGAATTTCCGTGGAGGAAAAGCAGGATCTGCTAGAAACGATCTCAGTATCCGAGCGTTTACAGAAGCTCGTCGATGTTCTTGAGACCGAAATCGAAAAACGTCAACTTGATCGCTCCATCCATTCGCGGACAAAGAAGCAAATGGACAAGCATCAGCGGGAATATTATTTGAACGAGCAGATCAAGGCGATCCACAAAGAGCTTGGGCGAAAGGACGAAAAGGCTGAGCTGGAAGACATAAAGAAAAAGATCGAAGAGGCAGGCATGACGGAGGAGGCGAAGGAAAAGGCTCTGCAAGAGTTTTCGCGTCTCGAAGCGATGCCGCCGATGTCTGCTGAGAGTACAGTCTCACGCACTTATCTGGATTGGCTTATCAATGTGCCTTGGAAAAATCGATCGGACGAGTTGAATGACCTCGCCGTAGCGGAGGAGACGCTGAACGAAGACCATTTCGGCCTGGACAAGATCAAGGAACGGATTCTGGAATTTCTTGCCGTCCGGCAGCTCGTCGATAATCCGAAAGGAACGATCCTGTGTTTTGTCGGAGCTCCCGGTGTAGGTAAAACGTCGCTTGGAAAATCTATCGCCCGAGCCACAGGAAGAAAGTTTGTCCGATTGGCTCTCGGCGGTGTGCACGATGAGGCCGAGATCCGAGGTCATCGACGGACGTACATCGGAGCCCTTCCC
This sequence comes from Pyrinomonadaceae bacterium, assembly GCA_039934315.1. Lineage (GTDB taxonomy): Bacteria > Acidobacteriota > Blastocatellia > Pyrinomonadales > Pyrinomonadaceae > OLB17. The sequence goes on from JBDTMK010000260.1 coordinate 1,293, forward strand.
GGGCAGATCGTGCAGTTGATGAAGCGGGCGGGCACTATTAATCCAGTCATACTGCTCGATGAGGTCGATAAGCTCGGACGCGACTTCCGCGGGGATCCGTCGTCGGCACTCCTCGAGGTGCTCGACCCGGAACAGAACCATACGTTTCGTGACCATTATCTGGATGTCGATTACGATCTTTCGCACGTTTTCTTTATCGCTACCGCGAACGTGCTCCACACGATCCCACCGGCGCTACAGGATCGGCTGGAGATATTAAACCTTTCGGGCTACACCGAACGCGAGAAGCTGGAGATCGCAAAGCGCCACTTGATCGCGAAGCAGTGCGAACACAACGGTATCGATCCTGAGAAAGTTAAGTTTACCGACGACGGGATCCTCGAAACTATACGGCACTATACTCGCGAGGCGGGTGTTCGAAACCTCGAACGCGAGATCGGCTCCTGCCTGCGTAAGATCGCGAGGAAGTATGTGCTTGCTGAAGAGAAGGACGATTTCCGGGTGGTGATCGACGCCGAGAAAGTAAGAGAGTTGCTCGGCACGATCCGGTTTCGAAAGCAGGACATCGCGCGTAAAAGCGAGATCGGCCTGGTTAACGGCCTTGCATGGACGGAGGTCGGCGGCGACGTTCTCCAGGTGGAAGCCACACTTGTAGATGGAAAAGGCGAGGTCACTTTGACCGGTAAGCTGGGCGAGGTGATGCAGGAATCTGCACGGGCAGCGTTGACGTGTGTTCGTTCACGGGCGGAGGAGCTTGGAATAGACCCGAAAGATTTTCGCGAAAAGGACCTTCACATTCACGTGCCCGAGGGTGCTATCCCGAAGGACGGCCCGAGCGCGGGTATCACGATGGCCACGGCAATGGTGTCGGCATTGACCAAGAAACGAGCACGCCACGACGTTGCCATGACGGGTGAGATCACGCTGCGCGGAAAAGTTCTGCCGATCGGCGGGGTCAAAGAAAAGCTCCTAGCCGCACATCGCTTTGGACTGAAGACGCTCATCCTTTCTAAGGAGAATGAGAAGGACCTCGCGGACATTCCAGACGAAGTTCGTGAAGACCTAACCATACATACGGTCGACACGATCGATGAGGTTCTGAAATTTGCCATCGAGCCCGACAAACCCGAGGAATTGCTCGAGACACCACAGCTCTGGAGCGGCGATGCTCCGGCGGCGGACGTTACGACCTCACTTGAATAGCTTTACGGCAATCGGCATCAGCCTTCGCCCCGTAGCGGGCGAAGGCTTTCTTTTGCTCGGGTTACCGTATAATCGGTCGAGATGAAGATAACGTCCGCGGAGTTTCTTAAAAGCGCTTTCGAGCGACGACATTGGCCCTTGGAAGCGCGACGGGAGGTCGCTTTCCTCGGGCGATCCAATGTCGGGAAGTCATCTCTGCTAAATTCACTTTTGCAGCGCAAAGCCCTGGCACGGACGTCAAACACGCCGGGACGCACGCAGAGCATCAACTTTTTTCTCATCAACGCGAAGTATCCAATTGCGACAGCTCCGGCGACTGACAAGAGCGGTTTTTATTTCGTCGATCTTCCGGGCTACGGCTACGCGAAAGTCTCCAAATCAATGAGGGCTGACTGGGGCAAGATGGCGGAGGAATACCTGTCGGACCGGGAACGTCTCGCGCTCTGCATCCAGCTTGTCGACTCCAGGCACAAGCCGTCTCCCCTCGATCTTCAGCTGCACGAGTGGCTAACGTTCAATGAGAAGCGCCACATAGTTGTTGCAACAAAATCCGACAAACTGTCATCCAGCGAACTTAGCAAACAGCTTCGGCTGATCGGCGCAGAAATGCCTGAAAGCAAGGTGATCCCCTACTCCTCACAGACCGGAAAAGGGAGGGATGTGGTGTGGTCCGAGATCGCCGCAACTCTCGCCTAAAAAGCTGGAGAAATTTCCCGAAATTTTATTTGCTTTATTCGTTTTATTGTTGTAATAATCTAGATATCCCGAAAACTCGAGGGTTCTTGAGAGGCTTCTCAAGACGCAATTTATACTACAGGCTAATCCATACGAATAATCTCCACCTTTAATCTCAAAGCATTTTGAAGGCTTCAATATTTGTACAACGTTAACCGCTGGGCGTGAATCAACGCTTCTGAATTCCACATCAAACGGAAAAATACAATGGCAACCACAAAAACAACACCACGCGGCAGGGCAAGCTCGGCCAGGGCCGACGGCGACAGTCCTGAGGGCGAGGAGATGGTGAACGGGCAAGAGCCGGGGCAGGAACCGGGACAGGAAACGGAGCAGGCAAAAGGTGAAGGTAAACCCGCAAACACGGGAACCGGCTCCGAGCTTCTGAACATTTCCGACCTCAAAGATATGTCGATCAGCGAGCTGACGCATATCGCTAAGGAAATGGGAATAGAAGGCGCAAGCGGGCTGCGAAAGCAGGAACTGATCTTCAAGGTCCTGGCAGCGCAGACGGAAAAAAGCGGACTAATTTTCTCGGAAGGCGTTCTCGAAACTTTGCCGGACGGCTTTGGCTTCCTGCGGGCGCCCGAGTACAACTACTTACCCGGCCCCGATGACATCTATGTGAGCCCGTCACAGATCCGCAAGTTCGACCTGCGAACCGGCGATACAGTTTCCGGACAAATCCGGCCGCCGAAGGAAGGCGAACGCTATTTTGCCCTCATCAAGGTCGAAGCCATCAACTTCGAAGCTCCCGAACAGTCGCGTGAAAAAGTTTTCTTCGATAACCTGACTCCACTTTACCCGGACGAACAGCTTCGGATGGAAGTCGGTACGGACAACATTGCAGCTCGTGTGATGGACCTGGTCACGCCGATCGGTAAAGGACAGCGAGCTGTCATTGTCGCACCGCCTCGTACAGGTAAGACGATGCTGCTCCAGACGATCGCGAACTCGGTGACGGAGAATCATCCGGAGACCACACTTATCGTTCTCTTGATCGATGAACGTCCGGAAGAAGTTACGGACATGCAGCGGACGGTGAAGGGCGAAGTTATCAGCTCGACGTTTGACGAACCGCCGACCCGCCACGTTCAGGTTGCGGACATGGTCATTGAAAAGGCGAAACGCCTTGTCGAGCACAAGCGCGACGTTGTGATCCTGCTCGACTCGATCACACGCCTTGCACGAGCCCATAACGCCGTCGTCCCGCCGTCGGGAAAGATCCTGTCCGGTGGTATCGATTCGAACGCGCTGCAGAGGCCGAAGCGATTCTTCGGCGCGGCGCGCAATATCGAAGAGGGTGGATCTCTGACGATCATCGCTACTGCCTTGATCGACACAGGCTCGCGTATGGACGATGTCATCTTCGAAGAGTTCAAAGGAACCGGCAACTCGGAAATTTACCTAGACCGCAGGCTTTCTGACAAACGACTCTATCCCGCGATAGACCTTCAGCGGTCCGGAACACGTAAGGAAGAATTGCTTATCGGCAAGGAAGACCTTAATCGGATCTGGGTAATGCGACGTGTGCTCAATCCGCTGTCGCCGGTCGAACAGATGGAAGTCGTTCTCGAGCGTCTAAGTAAGACGAAGACGAACGCCGAGTTCCTCGCTTCGATGCAAACCTAGTAGTCAGCAGTCAGTAGTCGGTGGTCAGTGGCCGGAACTCAGTTTCAGAGATTTTCTGACAACTGGCAACCGACCACTGGCCACTTTTCTTTTATGCGTGTTGCCGTAATTTCA
>JBDTMK010000261.1:0-4948 GCA_039934315.1 Pyrinomonadaceae bacterium
TTCCGCGATCTGAGCCTCGATCTCGTCAAGATCCGCGTACAGCCTTCCGACTTCCATCTTGTAACGCGCTTCGAACCGCTGGAGCTCGGCTCGCAAATCGGTCATATCCTCTTCCTGATCGGCAAGCCGGTCCTTTAGCCGATCCAAGACGCGCTGTTTCTTGACCAACTCAATATCTTCTGGTGTCAGCTCGTTCATGAGTAAAGGTTCATGGGCCGGGTCAGCAAGTCTATCGGGTCATTTATATTCAATGCCTCTCGGACGTAAAACGGTTCACCGGCAGATGTCCCGATAAGAGATCCGAAATAACGCGAACGCATTTCCAGCTCATCCAGAAAGGTCCGGCTAGTCAAGCGTGTTTCCGGTTCGGTCGAACCAGGGGTATAAAACTGAGAGCGGTGGGCCCGAATCGCAGCCATCTTCTCTTCCAGAAAGTCCGAGATATCCACGACGAACGAAGGTCGGACCAGCCTCGAAAAAATGTTGTGGGCGACGTTCGGCACAGGTATCTTTTCGTTTCCCGTCGCCTCGTCGTACCGCTTCATGCTCGCGAGCCGCGCGGATTCGCGAACGAGCTGCGAAATATGATTGTGATCGGGATGAGGATCATCTGTTTGATGCGTGAGGATAACTCGAGGCTTCAATTGCCGCAGCACTCGGACCAGCTTTGTTCGAGATCCGTCGTCGCAGAAAACATGCCCGTCGGGCAGTCCGAGATTTTCGCGAACGTCGAGCTTCAGTATCGATGCCGCATTTCTTGCTTCTTCCGCCCGGCCTTCGACGGTTCCGCGCGTTCCCATCTCACCGCGGGTTATATCCAAGGCACCCGTTCTGTACCCGAGATGCTTCATCTTTAGAAGCGTCCCGCCAACCGTTAGCTCGACGTCGTCGGGATGCGCAAAAATGGCGAGGATATCTATTTCCATCAGTTCGGATCCGAAATTCCTAATCGCGTTTTCACTCTGTTAGAGTCTAATTACAACCAAATGTTCTGGCAATCTGAGATCCGGAATATGAGGTTCGAATATGGAATTGACTGTACTCGGTTCCGGCACAGCCGTACCGAACCCTCATCGAAGCGGTTCCGGAATTTGGCTGCAGACTCAAGGCGGGACGCTGATGCTCGATCTTTCGGCATCGTCTCTCCACCGAATGGCGCAGGAGAATCTCGACTGGGCGGGACTCGATTCGATCTGGATCTCGCACTTTCACCTCGACCATTGCGGTGGCCTGGGGCCGTTTCTCTTTGCCTGCCTGGCCGCGCCCGAAACGAAAACTCGCACAAAGCCGCTCAGGATCTTCGGAGCTCCGGGCTTGCAAAGTTTGGTCGGGAACCTCAGTAGCGGCGGCAGCACGGGCTTGCTTGAACAGCCGTTCCCGGTCGAGGTTATCGAGATCGAACCGCTGGAAAAGTTTGAGATCCTGGAGAACGTCGAGGCAGTCGCTTACTCGACGCTGCATACTCCGGACAGTCATGCGATTCATCTTCGCGAAAATGATGCGACGTTGGTTTTCACCGCCGATACCGGCTTTGATGAAAAGCTCGCCACGTTCGCACGTCGTGTCGATCTGTTTTTAATAGAGTGCTCTTTTATCAAGGACAAGCCGATGGAAAGACATCTCGAACTCGCCGAGGCGATCAACCTGATCAGACGCGCTGAGCCCAAACGGGCCATGCTCACGCACTTTTATGCGGAATGGGACGATGTCGACTTCGCCACCGAGGTTGGTAAGTACAAACCGGGAGTTGAGGTCATTGGGGCGGTTGATGGGTTAAAATTGCGGGTCTGAGGTAACCCGAAAAAAGTAAAAAGTAAAAAACCTGCAGTAGCTGCGTGCCACCCTCAGGTTTTTTACTTTGTACTTTTTACTTATCCCGTCACGACCCTACTTTCCGTTTCGCCATCGCCATCAACTCTTCGGGCATCCACTTTTCCATAACCTTGTCTTCAGCCTCGGCGATCGACTTCCCTCGGTTTCGCCACTCTTTCGCGGGGTCGTCTTCGCGGCCAGATTCCTTCGGATAATTTTCGACCTGCTCCAAGCTGATGATGATTCCATGAGCAACGTCATTCCAATCATCGTTCTGAATACCGCGCAGCACGATCGGCAGGCCGGCGGTCCAGTCTTCCTCAGGTGCGATATTGTCGTACTCCGGAATTGTCAGATATGCAGTCGCCGGGACCGGCTTGGAGCCAAATTCACTGATGATGTGACGCTTCACATCGGCGTAAGAGCCGTTTGGATCGGATGCCCGCATCTCAAGCGCCCTTCGGAAAATATCGGAAACAGTCGGTTGATTGCTCATAAATTAATAGCGACAGATTAGCACAGAAGGAATGTGAATATTAACCGGCATACAGTCTGACTCGTGTTAATCTGTCGCTTCCCCGTCAGACAAAATTTTTATGAAGCGACTAATTTATCAGGCCCATCTGATCCTGGGCATTTTTGTGTCGATACCCGTCCTCGCCTGGGCGCTGAGTGGTTTTCTTTATGCATTGCCGAACACGGTGGAAGGGGGGACGGTCGAGAAGATCGATTCGGCCCGCGTGAAAGTCACACCCGCGGACGCAATCATAAAGGCCAACGAGCTTCTCGGAAAACCTCTCCCGATAACCGCGCTGACACTGCTCATGAAGGATGGACGGCCGCAATATCAATTGATTGGCGGCCTCGGAGCAGATTCGATCTTTATAGACGCAGAAACGGGCGCGGCAACGTTTTCAGAACCGCCGACATGGAAGACCCGGTTTTTCCGCGAGGCTCATTTTTATTTCTTTGCCGGCAGTTGGCAGGTTACACTTCTGCTGATTTTCTCAGCCCTGGCCGCGATGTCCGCTACAACTGGTATTTACCTCAATATTATTTACTGGTCGCGGAGACTTACACGCAGTGCAGCTCGTACCGAAAATTAGTCTCCTAACAACTTAACCTTTGCCGAATATCATCAGAACCGCTAGCCTTGTTTTTGATGAGGAATATCCCGATGAAATTCATATTTGCCGTCGCGCTGGTGCTTTCAAGCCTTGGTCTCGCAATCGGCCAGGGCGGCAACGAGCAGTCGCCTATCGTTGAGAAAGAGATCGTTTACAAAGACTGGGTCTATAAGCACATTCAAACCGGCGCACATGTACACCTTCGAGAGTCGACGAAGGGTAAAAAGCTGACGGTGGTCGTTTATTTCGCACCGTGGTGCCCGAACTGGAAGCATGACGTAAGGTTCGTCCAATCGATGTACGACAAATATAAAAGCAGCGGTTTGGAAGTGATCGGGGTGGGTGAATACGATCCGGTCGATTCGATGAAATCGCACGTTGCCGAGTACAAACTGACGTTTCCTGTTGTTTGGGAATCCGACGCGAGGACGGTGAAGCAGACTACCCCGCATTACGAATATCGCAAATCTGTCGGAGATACACGCAATTGGGGCTCACCCTGGTATATTTTTCTCGAAGACAAGAAGCTAGAATCTGCTGGCCCCGTGATCGCAAAAAAGGCTCCGATCGTGAATGGCGAGTTGATCCAGCCTGACGCGGAAAAGTTTATTCGCGAAAAACTCGGCTTGAAACCGGAAGGCTCGGTTGGGCTCACAAAACCGTCCGAGATCGAAGCATGCGAGCCGGAAAAGAAGACAGCAACCCCCGTAAAACCGTAGACCGAAAATAGTTCCGGAAAGTAGTTCGGCGAACTCACATAGGAGCTCGCCGATTTTTTCGGCCGATTTATAATTCAGCCTTCGGCATCACTGCTAACGTATCGGTGAGTTTTTGCTCCAAAGTCCGAAGCGGTGCGTTTGCCGCGACAAACTTCCCGGCGATCGCAGAAGACTCCGACTGGCCGGCAAGTTCTGAAATGCCCTGGATCGTCGGCAGGTACTTCTTCAGAGCAGGCTTAACCCGAAACTCAGATTCAAGCTTTACGATACCCTCCCGGAGGTCGCGTATAGCCTTAATAACCTTTTGCTTATTCTCTGTATTTTTGTCCACCGATTGCGTGCTCACGTTTTTGATCTTCGCTTCGGAATCGAGAGCCTCGATCGCCTGGGCGATGGGTCCGAGCTTAGCGGTAAACATAGACACGTTCGCCAACTGGTTCGATACCTTAACACGCGCCTCTCGGACGTCGAGCGGAGGGATTGTCGACGTGGTCTTGGCCGCCGTGGTTTTGGATGCCTTCTTACCAGTTCTTTTGGTTTGGGCCTGAGCCCCGACCGAAAGCAGAGCCGTTGCCGCAAATACTAAAAACAAATATCTTGTCATTCTCATAGTCCCCTCCCAACTGTTCAAAGTATGCTGAACATTTTATCATATTGTCATGTTCGAGAGATCGTTGGAAGTTCGCAAGCTGGGCCGAGTTGCCTACTCGGTTGCGCTTGAGCTGCAGAAGCAGCTTGAAAGCGAAGTCATTGCAAGGCGACTAAACGACTACCTTTTACTGCTCGAACACCCGCACACGTTTACGATCGGCCGACGCTCGAAGACCGAGGGCGTGCTTGCGACCACCGAAATGCTGCGAAAGCTGGGCGTTGAAGTTTTCGAAACAAACCGCGGCGGCAAGGTGACATATCATGGGATCGGCCAGATCGTCGGATACCCGATAATCTCACTTTCACCCGATCGTGAAGACGTTCATCGTTACGTCCGCGACATCGAGGAAGTGCTGATCCGGACGATGACGGATTTTGGGATTGAGGCTTTTCAGATCGAAGGCCTGACCGGTGTTCACACGACCGAGGGAAAAGTGGCTGCGGTCGGCGTTCACCTCAAACGCTGGGTGACGACGCATGGCTTTGCGCTAAATGTGAATACCGATCTCAGCTACTACAACTGGATCATCCCATGCGAGGGCGAACCGGTAACATCGATGAACCGCGTGCTCGATGGTGATATTGATATGAGCGCGGTTGAGCAGCGGCTCGCGGAGAATTTTAAGGATGTGTTTGGAT
>JBDTMK010000262.1:0-4943 GCA_039934315.1 Pyrinomonadaceae bacterium
CCGACATGCGAACGATCACCGGTTTCGGATAAAACGCGGCGGCGATGCGGCCAATGCCTTCGGCAAGCGAACGAACAAAAAATTCTTTCGGATCTTCTTCGAGGATGCGGTTAGAGATCGTCTCGATATCTTCGCGGCGTTTGAGATTCGGGTAATTGCACAGCGCCATGGGATGAATGCCGATATGGTTGTTAATGATGAACTCGAGCCGCGCGAGGCCCACACCGTCGTTCGGCAGACGCGAGACCGAGAACGCATGATCGGGATCGCCGACGTTCATCATCACTTTTGTAGTCGGGCGTTCATTATCGGTGATCTTGTGTTTCTTGATCTTGAAGTCGACCTTGCCGTAATAAATATTTCCGACATCGCCCTCGGCGCATGAAACAGTTATGTCGGTCCCGTTCTTAACTTTTTCGGTCGCATCGCCGGTTCCGACGATGCATGGAATGCCAAGCTCGCGGCTGATGATCGCGCTGTGGCATGTACGGCCGCCGCGTTCGGTAACGATTGCCGATGCGCGTTTCATGATCGGTTCCCACGCGGGGTCGGTCATAGTCGTGACCAGTATCTCGCCTTCCTTAAAGCTCGTTAACTTCGCTGCATCCAACATCACGTGCGCTCTTCCCTGGCCGATCTTCTCGCCAACCGCGACGCCGGACGTCAGAGGAGCACCGTGAATTCCAGTCAGATCGTACGTTTCAATGAAATTGTTTTCCGCTTTTTGAGCGTGCACGGTCTCGGGACGCGCCTGGAGAATAAATAACTCTCCGGTGATGCCGTCCTTCGCCCACTCGATGTCCATCGGCTGATGACGGCCCGCAAGTTTCGAATAGTGATCTTCGATCGCGCACGCCCACTCGGCAAGCTGCAAAACCTCGAAACCGGCGAGGCAAAATCGATTTCGCTGCGTGGCGACGACGTCACGAACCTGCGTTCCTGTACCGTCATCGGCGAAAACCATCTTCACTTCTTTCACGCCGAGCTTTCTCGTGATGATCGGTCGGAATCCTTGTTTAAGTGTCGGTTTGAAAATGATCCACTCATCCGGCGTCGCCATGCCCTGGACAACGGCTTCACCAAGTCCCCACGCACCGTTTATGACCACCGCCTCGCGAAATCCACTCTCAGTGTCGAGCGTGAACATGACACCACTCGAAGCGATGTCGGACCTGACCATCGGCTGGATGCCGATCGAAAGAGCGACGTCGAAATGATCGAATCCTTTCGCGGTTCGGTACGAGATGGCTCGATCCGTCCAAAGCGATGCGTAGCATTCGTGACAGGCTTCGATAATTCTTTGGTCGCCCCTGACGTTAAGGATGGTGTCCTGCTGGCCCGCGAATGAAGCGTCGGGCAGATCTTCCGCCGTCGCTGAAGAACGAACCGCGACCTCAAACGATTTCTTTCCAATCCGGTCGCCCAGGCGTTTATAGGATTCGAGGATCGCCGTTTCGACATCCTTCGGAAACGGTGTCTCGAGCATCATCGAACGAGCCTCGCTGCCGACGCGTGCAAGCTCATCCAGGTCATTCACGTCCAAACCCTTTAGTAATTTCTTCAGTCGGTTGCGCAGGCCGTCTGTATCGAGAAGGGTGTGATAGGCGTCGCTCGTCGTGGAAAATCCGTCGACGGCGCGGACACCCTGCCCGGTCAACTCACGAAAGAGCTCGCCGAGACTCGCACACTTCCCACCGACGATGGCAACATCGCCGGCACCCACCTGGCTGAAATCTAGAACATGAGGTTTGGTATCTGACATACGTGGTTAGAAAGAGTTTGCGTCATTGGTCATTGGTCAATAGTCATTTGTAGTTCGCTAAGGCTTACATCTCACACTTGTGGGATTGGGAAGGTTGAGCACCGAAACCGAAGGACAACCGACCAATGACAAATGACTAACACGGACCGTGACTAGAACCTGATCACTGCATCCGGGCCGCCTTCGACATGAACCGTGTCGACGAAACGAATGCTCTTGCTGTCCGTCGTCATGACCACGGAGTGCGTCCGTTTACCCGCACCGAAAAATCTGACACCGCGAAGGAGAGCTCCGTCTGTAACGCCGGTCGCCGCAAAAATGATCTTCTTTCCGGGAGCGAGATCGTTCGTGTCGTAGATCTTGTTCGGATCTTTGATTCCCATGTCCTTCAGTCGTTCCATCACCTGTTCGACAGGAGGTACTTTTGTTCGGTCGACACCAAGGCGTTCCGGATCGAAAACGAGCCTTGCCTGTATCTCACCATTAAGACACTTCATTGCCGCGGCGGTGATGACCCCCTCCGGTGCGCCGCCGATCCCCATCAGCGCATGTATATTAGTCCCCGCAACCGCTGCAGATATTCCAGCCGAAAGATCGCCGTCGGAAATCAGTCGAATACGTGCACCGGCAGCTCTTACATCATCTACGAGTTTTTTGTGTCGCGGGCGATCCAGACAAATTACCGTCAAGTCGTCCACATCGCGACCGAGACGCCGCGCAATATTTTTCAAGTTGTCTTCCACAGGCGCGTCGATGTCGACGGCTCCGCGTGACGACGGCCCGACGACGATCTTATCCATGTAGATATCCGGTGCGTTGAGCAAACCGCCGCGCTCGGCAGCAGCAAGAACAGCGATCGCGTTATTGGCGCCAAGCGCACAAAGGTTAGTCCCCTCAAGCGGATCGACGGCGATGTCGACTTCCGGAAACTCTAGACGCGCCTCGTCGGAGAACGCGCCGCCGCCGAGCTCCTCGCCGATGTAAAGCATCGGGGCCTCGTCACGCTCGCCCTCACCGATGACGATGCGCCCGCGCATCGGCACCGTATCCATCACTTCGCGCATTGCCTCGACGGCCACGTGATCCGAATGTTTGCGGTCACCTTGGCCCATCGTCCTTGCGGATTCGATGGCCGCGGCTTCGGTCACACGTAGAAAGTCCAGAGCCAATTCGCGTTCAGCTTTGTTAGTTTTCATCCTCTTTTATCCTGGGAAGTTGTGCCTTTTTTTGTTTGAAAGATGAACGCATTCTATCACTTGTCGAACCTCATTTGACAAGTTAAGCTCTCAGGTATTACGGTTTTACTTTGCTTTTCGTCGCGTTTTAAGTCCATGGACAGCAGGTTTTTCTTTTGAGGGACCGGGACGGCGGACGTCTTGTCGATGCGGCCGCCAGACGGCGGAACTGAACTCTATGACCTACATTGTTGCCGAGCCATGCGTCGAATGTAAATATACCGATTGCGCGGCTGTTTGCCCGGTCGAAGCTTTTCACGAATTGCCCGACAAGCTTCTTATCAATCCCGACACGTGCATTGATTGCGACGCATGCCTTCCCGAATGTCCGGTCGAAGCGATCTTTTCGGATATGTCGATTCCTGAGGAATATATGACTTGGCTGGAGATCAACAAAGAGGCGGAGAATTATCCCATCATCAGCACAAAGCAGCCGGCGTTGTTCGGTTCGGATTGTAAGGGACAGCCGGAATAACGATTGAAAATCCTGGAATGAAGGCGGCCATTCGGGCCGCCTTTTCATTTTACTATCTGAAAGGGAAGGACCTGCCTCGCGGTTTGTTTAGCTGCAGAATCAACGACTGTTATCTGCAATATGTAGTCACCCGGCTGCAGCGAATCCGCGAGGGTAATGGCACCGCTAAGTTTGACCCGATGGCGGTCTTTCTGTTTTGAAACGTCAATCTTGTTTAGGTTTCCGTTAAGGACGACCGCGTCGTTATGGTAGATCGTCGCCCTTGTCTCCACCACCGACGCAGTCCGTGCCATCGACGCTGAATCATATACCTCGTACCCGTAACGGAGGATCGAGCCTGCCCGGAACTGTCTGAGGACCGTGTCATACAGCAAGGTCGATGGAAGCTTAACCTGTCCCGGGTTCGCGCCGACTTTTCCAGCGCTGATATTCTGCCACGTCTCGAGGCTCACGTTTTCGACGGCGAGGCTGGAAAGCGCGAGCCGCTCCTTCGACAGATCGGGGATCTCAACGATCTGATAAGCAGAGCCAATCGTTTTTGCTTCCGTATCCTGGACCGCAACGCGGAACTGATACAATCCAGGCTTTTTCAAAGGCACAGGCAGCACGTATACGAACCCTTCGCTGAGCATCGCTTCGTAAGTCGCTCCGCGCGCCTTTATCGTGTATTTGCTTTCCTTGCTCGCGGCGGTCTGGCCATCACCTGCAAACGCAGCCGCGAGAATATCGAACGTCGCGATCTTCCAGCCCGAACCGTCGTCGTGAAATTTTAGATTTCGCGCATCGATGTGCAGAAAGGAACGCACATACGGGCCGTCCGTCTTATCGTCGGCATAAAGCGCACTCATGTTAAGTGCGATCTCGTTGCGAGTAAAAGGTGAGAAAAGGGCGCTCGCGAGGGTCTTATCTTTCGGGGTCGATGCGTCACTATCGGCTCCGCCGCTAAAGAACCCGCTCCGATAGCTCACTTTCAGCTCCGGACGTTTTACCCTGATCTCGAGTTTGTTGAATTTGCGTTTCTCGGGATCGAAATCTTCTGCGTTCGGAACGTATGCGAGGAGATAGTAGCCAGCCTGCTCGTCCAGCGCTCGTTGCATTCCGTAATTCAGATTATCGCTATTGAGGTATGCACGACCACCCGTTCGGTCGGCAAAGTACGCTAGACCGTCCTGGCTGTCACGAAAGTCTTTTAGCCTTAGTGTCTCTTTCTGGCCGCGATGGCCGTCGATTATCTCGTACGTATTGTCGGACGCCCCGATCGACATCGATCGCATTCCTTTTGTATCGAACGTGTAAACGACAACCGACGCACGGTTGGCCTGGTCGGCAAGGTCCTGGAGATAGCCGAATATTGTAGATCCTCTCTCTTTAACAGAATCGTTCCCTATCACGATCCCATCAGAAAAGAGCATCATCGCCTTGCGGCCCGGAAGGCTTTTCATCCCGGCAATCACATACTGGATCGCGCCGA
>JBDTMK010000263.1:0-4927 GCA_039934315.1 Pyrinomonadaceae bacterium
AAACGCGTGGTTTTTAGTGAAATCGCCCGGACATTGCATCTATTAATGCACAGAAGCAAAACACTGAATGATCGGCAAAGACGCAGACTTCAAGTTTGAATAGTCGTGCTGTATTCAATTTGAATGAGTCCACAGGCAGGTAAAAAGCAAAAAATGCTCGACCGCGTCGCCGAAGAAAACGGTGTCGCGATTGTCGTGCTGGATGAAAACTCGCACGAGGTTTCAGTGTCGAACAACAACTCACTCTGTTCGGCACTCACTTCCTCGCCCGAGTTCCGTCCGAGATGCGCCGAGTTCTGCGGCGTGGCGTTTCAAAACACGAGGACTGGCGATGCGTTCGAGTACGAGTGCTATGCGGGACTCACTTGCAAGGCTATTCCCGTCGCCGACCGAGGGAACCGCTACGTCGCGATCATCGGGCGCGTCTTCACGGAAGCGGACCAGTATCGCGAGGCGACCGATCGGGCCATCTCGGGTGATTGGGCACATTTTCCGCCGAACGAGTTTTTTGGGAACGTGCTTATCGCAGGGTCAGGTTCTAAGATCGAAAATGTCGCGAGTGCGTTATCCAGATTTCGTGCCGGGGCTGCGGAAGACATTCTGGATCTCGCGGCAAAGTCGAAAGACGAGACCGAAACATCTGTCGAACAGCTTCCGGACAAGCCAACTGACCAGCTAACGAAGCTTATCGAAAAATTCAATGCTGCGCCGCCGGCCGACTTACCGGCGCCTGCTGAGCCAAAGCGCGTCAACCGCACGGCCGAAGCCGCCGCTCTCCGCGCTTTGTACGGGACGCTGGCGAAACAATCCTACGAAGACGCTTGTGCATCTGCGCTTGAGTTCATGGCGACCTGTTTCGCTATTCGGTCGCTCGTTTGGCTGGAGAGAAAGGACAGCAAGTTCATGCCTGTCGCCTCGACGGGAAGTCTTTTCGAAACACCCATCAAGATCGGGATCGCGGCGAACAATCAACGTCTTGTCGACGCTTCAAACCAGGAGCGTTCGCTGGAGCTGCGTGAAAGGATAGTCGGCGGCGATAAACGCGACGGTCGAATCCTTAATCTGTTTACGTCGGTAGTCGGAGGAGAAATTCGGGGCGCGGTTGGCGTTGAAGGTGATATCGACGAGGCATCCTCGCGCGAGGTCGCACTTTTCTGTCGCCGGGTCGGGCCGCAGATCGAGATCCTCCGCCTGCGCCGCGAGATCTCAAATCGTGACTGGTTGAATAGGGCCGTGGGCCGCTTCAACGAAAGCCTCAAACGAATCGATGCGGACGATTTCTGGATGCACGTTACACAGGTATCTGCCGAACTGGTACAGTCCGAACGAGCGTCCCTGCTCCTCCGTAACGACAAGGCCGAAGGGCTCGTTACGAAAGCGACCGTCGGAGCCCGCATCGATCTTTTTACGGCCTCGCATATTGGAGAACGAGTATCGAACCTTGTGTTGGAAGATGGCCATCCGGTCGTCGTCGAAGATATTACACGGATCGGAGTTAAAGCCGCTCCGGCCGCATGGCGATACAAGACGCCTTCGTTTTTGAGCTACCCAATATTGATAGGTGACAGGCGCATCGGAGTGCTCAACTTTGCCGATAAGGCGACAGGCGACGCATTCGATGAGCGGGATCTGGAGCTTCTCGACGCGATCGGCCCGCAGATCGCGGTCGCGGTCGACCGCACGGTGTTAAAGGACAAAGCCGGCGAATTCGAACAACTGTCCGTGACGGATCCGCTCACCGGACTTCTCAACCGTCGGTATCTCGAGAAGCGACTTATCGAAGAAATTCAACGATCCAAGCGTCACCGGTTCCCGATGAGCCTGATGATGCTCGACGTGGACGAATTCAAATCCTACAACGACACCTTCGGACACCCCGCCGGCGATGCGGCGTTGAAGATCGTCGCCAACATCCTGCAGGACATGCTTCGCGGAGACGACGTTGCCGCGCGATATGGAGGCGAGGAGTTCGCTATTCTCCTGCCGCAGACGACGTCAACGGAGGGAGCCGCGATCGCAGAGCGTCTTCGGCAGCGGATCGAACATACAGAATTTCCAAAACGGAAAGTCACGGTCAGTATCGGTATCGCGGCGTGCTCGAATGAGATCGACACACCGACGGATATCATCGGCGCCGCGGACCACGCCCTCTACGAGGCAAAGAACCATGGGCGGAACAATGTGCGGATCTACGACGGGTTCGGCAAATCGTTGAGCGAGAAGATTCACTAGATGGCCGGACATAACCACGCAAGAATATTTGCCGGACGCCCGGCTACGGATTTTGTCGGCCGGGACGAGGAGATCGATCGGCTCGTTGCTCACGCCGGGTCTGCCAATGAGGGCGGCATCCTGATTCTTGCGACACCCGGTGCCGGCGCGTCCGAGCTGCTGCGACAAACTTACGATCGGTTGTTTTACGAGCAGCGCGAAATAATTCCATTCTATTTCTCGATCCGACGAAATCTCGCCAGCGGCCGCGAGATGGCCGAAGATTTTCTCCAGGAATTTATCCGGCAGCTCGTCGCGTTCCGCCGTCACGATCCCGCGATCGTGCGCTCTGCGGCCGGTCTCGACGAGTTGGCAGAGCTTTCTTTATCCGTGAGCGGGATATGGATCGACCGATTGATAACAACAGCGCGAAATACATCTGACGGGCGCGCATTTCTTCGGACATGTTTAAGTGCCCCGATACGAGCGGCGGCGAACGGCGACCATGCGTTTATCATGATCGACGACGTCCAGCATCTCGATAAATTTGCCGATGGTCCAAGGGTTTTCGATGAACTGAAGGATGTCTTTGAAAACGCCGGGGTGAAGTTTGTAGTCTCGGGCTATCGCAGATTTCTCCACCGACGGATCGATTGCGGCCGTCTCAAGCTCAACAACCTCGACTTTGAAAACGCAGCTAAGCTGGTCGATGTGCTGGCGCGCGAGAACGGTTTGTCGATCAACGAACAGCCGCGCGATCTCATCGCGGCGCAGCTCGGAGGAAATCCTGCGCTGACGCGAGCGCTGATCCGTGATGCTGCAGATTCGCAAAGCACGATCAAAAATTTTCAAGATGTTCAGAACGCATATGCCGATGGAGTGTTCGACGGAAGGATCGCTCGTCGCTTTAACGAGCTCTTTTCCAACGCGTGCAACTCGCCGACCGTCGAACAACACGTTATTCGACTGCTTTCCAATATTCAGTCCCGGGAAAACTTGGACCTGGTGCTGTGGGAGCGGCGGCTGCGGCTTGGTGAGAGTGATGCGGACGCCGTTCTTAATAAGTTGAACGTAAACGAGCTGGTTCGTGTTACCGCCAATAGCGTGGAGGCGGTGAGGGACAATACTGCACTGACGGACTTTGTTACCGCACGCGCCCGGTTGATGACGGCTGAAAATCGGGCGAACGTTTATGGAGAGTCACTCACTGACTATATAAAACGCGCCCCGGAAATTATGGCGCGGCATTACCGCTCCAACTCATCGACGGGCGTTCGCGAGATACTTGGCGCCTTCGACGGTCGTGACGTTCCGACACTGCTGATCGATTACAGTGAGTTTCGCGACAAATTCAAAGCGGTCCCGAACACTGAAGTGCTAAACGCCGGCCGCTACGCCGAAACGCTTGCTTTGCCGCGGATCTTTTTTACGACGTCAGCGGCATCATTCTACAAACCTCTCAGCCAGCTCGCAGAGTCAGAACGCTCGGCGATCGCCCTCGGCTTTGAAGCAAGCGACGAGGATTCCAATAACGAGATCGTTTGGATCGCGGCCGAGATCGATTCGAAGCTCGAAGCCGAGCGCGAGCTCGTCGAGTTCTGGTGCGACAGACTCGAAGCGGCTGCGGTGATGTGCGATTTCAAACGATTCCGGATTTGGCTCATAGCTCCCGAGGGTTTCTCGCCGGCTGCGTCGGAAGTTCTGAAGCGACGAAACGCTTATGGTTCAAGCCGCCGTCAGGCGGACCTGCTACGCCGTTTTCTAAATGCACCGAGGGTCGGATCGGGAGGGCTTGCCCCGAACGAATACGAGATCGTGATCCCGATGGATGACGATGCGGAGCTGATCGCCGCACACGCCGTCGAAGAGATAGCGAGGCGTCATAAGCTAGATCCGAGGTCCATCAATCAGATCAAAACCGCGCTCATCGAAGCTTGCATCAATGCTTCAGAACATAGTCTCAGTCCGGACAGGAAGATCTACCAAAGGTTTCGGCTCGAAGAAGATCGTGTTGTGCTAACGGTATCCAACCGAGGTCTGCGTCTCGCTTCGAACGCGGCTCGGAACGAGCCGGACGAAGGCCGTCGAGGCTGGGGCTTAAAATTGATGCGAAAGCTGATGGACGAAGTTACGATCGAAGACGTCGACGACGGGACGCGGATCGTGATGACGAAATATTTGAAGGCAGCCTGAGGAAATGCGGCAGGCGGAATGCGGAATTCGACTTGCTCATAAATCGAGGTTCAGCTGCAAATCTGCCGCCTGACGAAACGAATGCCGCATTCCGCCTGCCGCGTTCCGCATTTCATCCCCGCACTCACCTGACAAATGTATTGTTTTATTCCCCCCGTTGTGTTAAAAACTTCCTCAAGCAGCCGTGCCCTCTAAGTCATTTTACGGGAAAAATTTAAGTGATCTCTGAAACAGAAACCGCAAACGCGGATGATAAACGCGCCGTTGTGTATGCGGGCGACTACCTGAACAAGATTTCGGGCGAGCAGGTCGAGCGCGAATGCAAGACCAGACTCAGCGAAGGTTGTACGGAGTTGGTCGTCAACTTTTCCGGCACGGAACTCGTCAACAGCATCGGCATATCGATCCTGCTCGGTGTTATCGATTCCGCGCGTGATACAGGTGCGAAGCTCGTTTTCTCCGATGTGAAGGAGGAAACCATCGAGCTATTCACGATGTTAGGACTGACGCGGCATGTTGAGGT
>JBDTMK010000264.1:0-4916 GCA_039934315.1 Pyrinomonadaceae bacterium
ACCGCTCGCGGTACTGACCTGCCCCCAGCAATAAGGCCGAAGTGCCGCCCACGTGCGACCCAATGAGTCGCCGCTCGGTACTGACGCTGCTACCGCTACGATTTCCGGCCAACTATCGTCAACCCGATCC
Organism: Pyrinomonadaceae bacterium; assembly: GCA_039934315.1. GTDB lineage: Bacteria > Acidobacteriota > Blastocatellia > Pyrinomonadales > Pyrinomonadaceae > OLB17. The sequence continues at coordinate 131 of JBDTMK010000264.1, forward strand.
CGCTCAGGATCAGCGTCGCCGCGATCAGCAGACGCGTCGTCATCACTTCTGAAAGTAACAACACGCCACCAAAAGCAGCGATCATTGGTACGGCGAGCTGCAACACGGCGGCGCGAGTTGACGTGTGATGTTTGAGTACCGAATACCAGACGGTGTAACCAACGCCCGACGCCAACGCGCCGGAGAGCATCGCCAAAACAATCCCGCGTGTTGAGAGGTTGATCGTGGAAAAGAAGGGGATCGCCCCAACGACGATCATCGGAACCGCACGGATAAAGTTTCCGGTCGTATCGCCCAGTGGATCCGTACTTCCCTTTCCACGCAATGTGTAGAATCCCCAAGCCATACCCGCGGCCGCCATCAAAACCGAGGCGAATAAGGGCGGCGAAGATAATCCAGGAAGGACCAAATATAAAAGCCCGCAAAGTGCCGTCAAAAGACCCAGCCATTCCAAGCCGTTGGGCCGATCGCCGCGAAACAAAGTGACGGCGATCATGGTGAATTGCACCGAGCTGAACAATATTAGAGCACCCGTCGCCGCGGTAAGACCGATGTATGCGAAGGAAAAACAGATCGCGTAAGCAAATAGAAAAAACGCGGAAAACCAGTTCCCACGCCTTAAACCTGACTTTCCAGCCTTACTAAAAAAATAGCTGATGACGATCAACGCCAGCGCTCCCGAAGCAAGCCGAATAATGGTGAATCCCGCCGCATCCGCCTCGCCGGTCCGCAACGCCATCCGGCAAAGTATCGAGTTGAATGCGAACGCGATGAGTGCGAACGCGGTGTAGCCGATTATCTTAATCAAGTATTGTGTGGTGCTCCGCTAGTTGAATCCGGCGAGTCCTGCATGCAGCTGTCGTAGACGGCGACAGCGTAAAAAGCGCCCAGCGTGAGCTGGGGGTGGCTGATTAGAAAGACACGAGATCTCGCGGAGCGAGCGAAAGACGTCAACGACTGCCGCTCGCTACGCGACCTAGGCCTCGTCATCCTCGCTATTCTTCCGCTCGGGTCTTAGATGCGGGAACAAAATCACGTCACGGATCGAATGCTTATTCGTCAGCAGCATCACCAGCCGATCGATACCGATGCCGATACCGGCCGCCGGCGGCATGCCGTACGAAAGAGCACGGATGTAATCTTCGTCGAGCACCATCGCTTCCTCGTCGCCCCGCTCCCGTTCAGACATCTGATCGACGAAACGCTCGTATTGCTCCTTCGGATCGTTCAGGTCCGAGAAACCGTTCGCCACTTCCATCCCATTTATAAAAAGCTCGAAGCGTTCCGCGATCTGTGGGTTATCAGGCGAAGCCTTAGACAGAGGTGAGATCGACTTTGGAAAATCGATGATGAACGTTGGCTGGATCAAGCTAGCCTCAACATTATTCTCAAAAGCTTCGAGCAGCTCGTGATCGAGCAAGACGTCCGAGCCTCCCGTAGTCCTACCACCTCGAGCAACCGCCTCGCGCATCGTAATTCGTTCGAACGTCGAGAAATCTATGTCTTTCCCTTCGTAGTTCACTTTCAGTCCTCCCGTCGCTTTCTGCACGCTGTCCCGCAAAAGTTCCTCGGCGAAATCCATCATCCCGTTCACGTCCATGTACGCACAGTAGAATTCGAGCATCGTGAATTCAGGATTGTGTTTGAACGAAATGCCTTCGTTCCGAAAATTGCGATTGAGCTCATAGACCTTTTCGAAACCTCCGACGACCAAGCGCTTCAGATAGAGCTCGGGTGCAATTCGCGCATACAGCGTGATATCGAGCGAGTTGTGGTGCGTTTCGAACGGAGTGGCCGCGGCCCCCGTCGCTTTCGCTGTGAGCATCGGCGTCTCGACCTCGATGTAGCCGTGATCTTCGAGCGAACGGCGAAGCGAGGAGATCACTTTCGCACGGGTTTCAAAAACTTCTCGCGTTGTGAGGCCGTCGTGCTCGATCTGCAAGCTCGACGCGATGAGATCTGCATAGCGCTGACGCTGTCGAATTTCAGGATCCGCAATGCCGTGCATCTTATCCGGCATTGGGAGCATTGCTTTCGATAGGAACTGCAGCGTCTCAACATGGACACTTGGCTCACCGGTGTTCGTGATAAAGAGATAACCTTCGACGCCGATGAAATCGCCATGATCAAGCAAGCCGAAAACCTCCCACGCAGCTCCTTCAGCTTCAATCGGCTTATCCGTGTCATTGCTTATCGCGAGGGCGTCCTGCTTACGCACGTAAATTTGAATTCGCGACATCCCGTCAGACAAATGCACGAATGCCGCTTTGCCCATCACACGCGGCGGAACCGCAAGCCGTCCGGAAACTCGAACATTCCCAAATTCTCTCAGCCGCGCATTCAGAGCTTCTTTTACGTCCGCCGGCGGCCGCTCACCCTCAGCGAGTTTCGCAACAACTTCTGCGATCTCGTTGACGATCTTTTTGATCGGATCGAAATTCAAAAGATTTGTGATCGTATCTTCATCTCCCGAAACCCGGCTGCGTTCGAACTTGTTCGGATATACATTACCAACGGTTTCGCGAAGCTTATCAAGATGCTCGCGCCGAGCGGCGGTCTGGTCGTTTTGTTCGATGATGTCGGAAAATTCAGGAATGCTCATATTTGTCATTTATTAATGATTTATGCATTTTCCGGGGCTAGCGATCTTAACCCCGGAACGCACGAAACACACCGAAAATAAAGGAACGTCGATTATATGTGAGCGGTCATACCTCGGCAAACGGCTTTCATTTATGTCACAATCGAAGCTAACCGCAAGAGAACGACCCCGTGCCGCGTGTCTTTCTCTGCGGCTATGTGCGTTTATGGATGCTCGTCTAAATACAATCCCCGAGATCGATCGACTGATTGCCGAGATCAAAAGAGGTGCCGGCTTGGTCTCCATCAGCGGGCTCACGTCGATTTCGGCGAAGGCTTATGTTTTGTCCAGGGTCCAGGCCGCAACGGATACTCATTTCGCGATCGTCACGCAGGACAACGAAGACATCGACACGTGGAGCTGCGATCTTGATTTATGGGACGCAAGCTCTCTGACCCTTCCCTCCTTCGACACCGATGTCTATTCGGGAATTTCGCCGCATGCGGAAACCCAGGAAAGGCGGGCTCTTGCCTTGTGGCAGCTTACCCGTGAGCTGCCGGGCATTCTGGTGCTTTCAGCCCGCTCTCTGATCACACGGACCTTCGCTCCCGATGAAGTCGCCGTGCTCGGCTCGGTAGTCGCGCGGGACGCAGATTTCCCGCCCGAGACTCTCGTCCAGAAACTTGTCGCCGCGGGATACGTTCGCGAAGAGCCGATCAATAATATCGGTCAGTTTTCTATACGCGGAGGCATCATCGACGTTTGGTCTCCGGAAGCCGAGAATCCAGTGAGAATTGAATTCTTTGGCGACACGGTAGATTCGATCCGCGAGTTCGATCCGGACACGCAGCTTTCGACGGGCCAGCTTAGCGAGGCGGGATTCGCGCCGATGCGCGAATTTTCTGCGACCGAGCAAGACATGAAGGACTGGGCGTTCTTTGCAGCGGACAGATTTTCCGATGAGCGCTTTTCTCGCAATCTTAAGGACCGGACAGATTTTGCGAAGGAGGGCGAGACCTTTTCGGGCTGGGAGTTTTTGATCGGCCTGACGAAGCCGCCAGGCGGTACCGTCTTCGATTATCTCCGTGACAGCGTCCTCGTCGTAGATGAACCGCAGCTGGTTGAGCAGACCCTTTCAACTTTTTACGAAAATACGCGCGAACGTTATGAGCAAACGCTCGCGGCGGACGATGTTGCGCTGGAACCGAAAGAGTTGTTTCTTGCGGCCGGAGAGCTTCGGACAAAACTAGGTACTGCGAAACGCGTCGAGCTCCGCGCTCTTGGGAGAACGGCTGCAGGAACGGATGAAGAGTTTGCCCTGCCGGCAGGGCCATCATCGGTTCGGACCGAAAGGTCAGTGCCGCCTGCGTCAGCTTCTCGTCGGAAGGTCGCGGCAAAGAACGCTGAGCAGATCTCGGACGCGGCACCAACCGCTGACGCAGGCGGTACTGACCTGCGTCGTGCGCACCTCACCGCTTCTGCCTCACCGCTCTTTCTTTTTTCAGCCGCCGAGAAATCGGGCGAGCTCGAAATTCTCTCCCGTTCGACGCGTAAATTTCACGGCGACCTGCCGGCGTTTGCCGATGACCTGAAAAAGAAGTCACAGGTCCCGATGCTGGCGATGGAGACACTCGGGCTAGCAGAAAGGATCGAGGAGATCTTACGCGAATACGAACTTAGTATCCCGCCGGGTGCGATGAAGGTCGGCAAGCTTTCGAGCGGGTTTGAAATTCCGTCAGTCCGGCTTGAAGTTCTCACGGAGACCGACATTTTCGGTGAGCTGCAACACGCCGAGACATCCACGCCGGCGCGGGCCCGCCGAACGAGGAACAAACTCGGTGCGTTTATCTCGGACTTTCGGGACCTAAAGTCGGGTGATTACGTCGTCCACGTCGACCATGGTATCGGGCGATTCGAGTCGCTCCAAACGATCGACGCGGGCGGCATGTCGCGGGAGTTCATGCTTCTCATCTTCGCCGAAGACGCGAAGCTTTTCGTTCCGGTCGAGAGAATGGATCTCGTTTCGCGATACTCATCCGGCGAAGCGACCTCGACCACGCTCGATCGTCTCGGCGGGCTTGGCTGGCAAAAGACAAAGGCAAAAGCAAAACGCGCGATGCGCGATATGGCCGATGAGCTCTTGCGGCTTTACGCCGAGCGCAAGCTTGTTCAGGGCTACGCGTTCTCAGCCGACACGCCGTGGCA
>JBDTMK010000265.1:0-4893 GCA_039934315.1 Pyrinomonadaceae bacterium
GCATTTATCTAAAGCGCGAGGATTTGAATCACACCGGTGCGCACAAGATCAACAACTGCATAGGCCAGATATTACTGGCCAGGCGGATGGGGAAAAAGCGTGTTATTGCAGAGACGGGGGCCGGACAGCATGGCGTGGCGACGGCGACCGTGTGTGCTCTCTTTGGTATCGAATGCATAGTCTACATGGGAACCGAGGATATGCGGCGACAGGAGCTGAACGTCTTCCGAATGCGTCTGCTGGGTGCCGAGGTTCGCGGTGTCGATTCGGGCTCCCGCACTTTGAAAGACGCGATCAACGAAGCGCTTCGGGACTGGGTTACGAATATTGCAACGACATACTACCTGCTCGGATCGGCTCTGGGCCCTCACCCGTACCCGCTCATGGTGCGCGACTTCCAAAGCGTGATCGGCCGAGAAGCTCGGGAACAGATCCTTGCCGCGGAAGGCCGACCGCCTGATGTTCTTGTCGCATGTGTCGGTGGCGGATCGAATTCGATCGGGTTATTTCAGGAGTTCCTGAACGACGACGTAAGGATGGTGGGTGTCGAAGCGGGCGGGACCGGATCTAATCTCGGCCAGCACGCCGCGCGATTTATGAACGGTGGAACCGTGGGTGTATTGCAAGGTACGAAGAGTTATCTGCTTCAAGATGCCAGTGGACAGATAGCATCTACACATTCGATCTCGGCCGGACTCGACTACGCGTCGATAGGCCCCGAGCATGCATACCTTCACGACCTCGGCAGAGTGGAATATGTTTCGGTGTCCGATCACGAAGCTCTGGACGCCTTTCAACTTCTGTCCAGAACGGAAGGGATAATTCCGGCACTCGAGTCATCGCATGCGATCGCCCACGCAGTGAAGATCGCGCCTGGATTGTCGCGCGATTCGATAATGATCGTGAATCTTTCGGGACGTGGCGACAAAGATGTAAACACGGTTGCCGAACTTTTGGGAAGCACAAAATGAGCAGGATCGGTGACGTCTTTCACGAAATAAGGATCCACGGCGGCAAGGGCTTCATCCCGTTCGTGACTGCCGGCGATCCCGATGTTGAGACGTCGGTTGCCATCATCCTGAAGCTCGCAGAGTTAGGAGCCGATGTCATAGAGATCGGCGTACCCTTCAGCGACCCGATGGCGGACGGTCCGACGATCCAAAGATCGTCGCAGCGAGCCTTGGCAAAGGGAGTGAATGTCGCGAACGTTCTTTCGCTCGCGAAACAGGTTCGGGAAAAACAAGAAACCCCGCTGGTGCTGTTCAGCTATCTCAATCCGCTACTAAGTTACGGATTCGAAAATCTCTCACGTGACGCCGCGACATCCGGCATCGACGGAATTTTGATAACCGACGCTATCGACGAAGAAGCCATGGAATTTTCATCGATACTTAACGATTCGGGAGTAGATCTCATCTCTCTTGTCGCGCCAACGACAACCGACGAGCGTCTCGAGAAGATCGTAAAACGCTCTAGCGGTTTTTTGTACGCTGTTTCGCGTGCAGGGGTTACGGGTGCGACCGAGAGTATCAGCCACGAAGCGGCCAAACTTGTGGAGCGAGCGCGGAGATTTACAGATTTGCCGATTGCCGTCGGGTTCGGCATTTCAACGCGGCAACAAATACTCGATGTTTGGAGTTTCGCGGACGCGGCCGTCGTGGGATCGGCGATCGTTTCGGAGATTGAAAAGTCTGCAGCGGGTGATCCTGTATCAGCGACCGAAACCTTCATTCGAGGCCTTTTGCCTCAGTTTGCAAAATCAGGGGCGGAACTTTAGAGTTTTAGTTTTGCCCGTTAAGAGGGGATCCACTTTTATGCTCATTGTAATGAAATCGGATGCGACACAGGCGGAGATCGACCGTGTCGTTGAAGTAATAGATGCACTCGGCCTTCGCGGACACGCAATGCCTGGAGAGAACCGTACGGCGATCGGCGTGACCGGCAACAAAGGAGCAGTAGATCCCGGCCATTTCGAGAACTTGCCGGGTGTGGCGGATGCAATTCGGGTCACCAAACCGTACAAGCTTATTTCGAAAGACCTGCGGCCCGAGAAATCGGTTGTCAAAGTTGGAAACGCGACTATCGGCGGCCATGATCTCGCAATTATTGCCGGCCCGTGCGCGGTCGAAAATACGAAGCAAGTTCTTACTGTTGCGGAAACAGTCTCAGCGAGCGGCGCAAAATTTTTCCGCGGAGGGGCCTTCAAGCCCCGGACCTCACCTTACGCATTTCAGGGTATGGGCGAAGACGGGCTCAAGATTCTCTCCGAGGTTCGGGATCAGTTCGGCCTAAATATCGTGACCGAAGCGATGGACCAATATGGGATCGACCTGGTTGAGAAATACGGCGATTGCATTCAGATCGGCGCGCGGAACATGCAGAACTTTTCGCTGCTCAAATACGCCGGGCAAACTCGCAAGCCGGTGCTTCTTAAACGTGGCATGTCCGCGACTCTTGACGAATTTTTGCTTGCCGCGGAATACATAATGGCGGAAGGAAATTACGATGTGATCCTCTGCGAGCGCGGCATTCGAACATTTGCCGACCACGCAAGGAACACGATGGATCTTTCCATCGTGCCGGCGGTGCACCGCATGACCCATTTGCCGATACTCGTCGACCCGTCGCACGGAACAGGCCACAACTATCTGGTGAATCCGCTCGCGAGGGCCGGCGTTGCCGTAGGAGCCGACGGCCTCCTTATCGAAGTTCATCCTTGCCCCGAGGAAGCCTTGTGTGACGGGGCCCAGGCACTCACTCCAGCGCAATACTCAGAGCTTGTCGGACAGGTCAACAAAATCCACGCGCTCGTGGCCGATGAGATCGACCTTATCCCGGCTGTCCAGCTTGTCGCCTAATTTATATCGCCTTTAAAAACTAAATCCGCACGTGTTCCCGAACACGCGCGGATCTTTCTAACGTTCGACGCCTTTTGCCTATCTCGCCAAACGAAACCTGATAATAGCATAGAACTGTAAGTAGCAGCTGAGCATTGCCGTGACGATAAGCAGCGTCATCGGCAGGAATCTAAAGACATCCGGAAGGACCACCCCGAGCGCCTGCTGATACATCAAACCAAGGCCCACAGCAAAAACGGTGATCAGACTTCTGCCCAGCAGCCAGCCCATAAAATCGGGCTTTTCGGAGCCGGAAGCAAGAAAATAGGGTAGAACCAGGAGCAATCCGAGAGTCAATCCCGAAAATATGGTGTCGATACCCGCCGAGAGTGCCGACTGACCAAAATCGATGGCCAGAAAAAAGAGCACGAACGTCGTATCGATCGAAAACCGCCTGTCCGATAGTGAATCTTGCATTCTATTAGCTCCAAAAAGTATCAAACTCCGCCAATCCTCAGAAATTTCTGTCGCAAGCGTCAGCAATGGATCTAGTCTTCACCCCGTTTACTAAACTGCTTATAAGCGACTCGGAACAGCTCAGAAAGCGCTTTTGCGGTCTCCGGCGTGAGCTTTTTATCGGCACGCAGGTGAGCCTCAACGATCTCCGGGGTCGCTTCATGAGGATAGTAAACCACTGCCTCAACGTCCGATGCCGACTTACTCATCACACGGTCGATCGGCATATCCAACCAGCCTGTAAGCCTTGCAATGTTGTCAGCATCCGGCTTGCCTGTCCCGTTCTCGATCCTCGACAACGTTGATGCCGAAACGTTTGTCACGTCCGCAACGTCTCTCAAGCTCAACGCAAGCTCCTCACGCCGACGCTTGATCGCACGTCCCAGCTCAACCGTATTAATGAAGTTTTCGTTTCTATCAGCCATTCTTAGAAGCCTCCCGACTTAGTGTCATTGGTGCACTTGGCATTTCACGGATAAAACATAACATAGCGATATTTTAAATGCAACACCAAGTTTCATGCTTGCAACACACTAATAGCTCTGATACACTGTTTCATGGATAGCACACGTGGAGAAAGTGATGAATACACTAACAAATTCAAATATCCGAATAGAAAAACGGGCTAAGGCGTTAGCTTCGATGGGACTTGTCGTGCGAACTGGCGACCACTTCGTTGTTTCATCGGCAAGCGTCCGCGGCGACAAAAAGTCGTGCGAAGTGAGACGCAACGGGATCGGAGCCGTGGTATGCAACTGTGGCGATTTCGAACAGTCGGATGCCGCCGGTTCACCGATTCGGTGTGAGCATATCCTGGCGGTGAAGTTTGCACTGGTAAAGAAAAATACCGAGGCCTCTGTTCGAAGGCCTCGAAAGTCGACCGAAACGTCTTCGATCGAACCGATCGACGATAAAACCATTAACACTGAGTCGCGCAAGTCTGAGCGCGGCGAACAGACGAACGTGAACGTATCAGCCAATAAGGCGGCGAACAGGCATGCCGCGCCCAAGACCGCTGTACGGGATCGTCTCGAAGATACACAAGGAGACAAAGTAATGAAACGAACAAATCTTAAGGAAGCGGAAGCTGCCGTTCTCGATCCGGCGGAGGAGACGTTTGCTGATCGGAGCAATGTACTCGAATTCTCGGCGACACTTCGCGAGTTGAAGAAACATGTCGATCCAAACCTCGTGAAGCAGCGGGAAGGCTGGCGCGACCGAAACGGAAATGTCCAGATGGTCGATTACGTTGAGTGGCATACAGTAGCCGACATCCTGGACGAAGCGGCGCCGAACTGGGCACATACAGTGAAAGACATCCGACAGATTGGTGATCTTATGACCGTAACGGTCGCGATCACCATCGACGGTGTGACTCGCGAAGGGATCGGAACGGGTGTGGCGCAAAGCGAGATGGGAATCAAGAAGGCTGAGCACGACGCTCTCAAACGTGCTGCGGTAAAATTCGGAATCGCTCGCGAGCTTTATAAGAAGGAGTCAGAGGCGATCGATCCTGGGGCTTCATCGTCTGGTAATGATG
>JBDTMK010000266.1:0-4888 GCA_039934315.1 Pyrinomonadaceae bacterium
TCAAATGTCCGACACCGGCGCGCGAAAGCATTTCGGCATGCGACGCCCCGAGGGCACCGCACCCGACGATCAAAGCGCGAGAGCTCAAAAGTTTTTCCTGACCGACCTTCCCGATGCCGGGAAAGAGGATTTGTCGACTATATCGTTCGTTCATCACAGATCGAACAGCGCCGCGATCACTCGACCGAATCCACGCCCCTGCTCGTTGTCGCCGTAAAGTCCGCCGCCAGTTCGTCGCTCCATCATTGTAAGCTGATGCTGCTTGTCGCGCAGCCTTCCGCGTTCCTCTTCGAGCGCGATCTTTTCCTTTTCACGCGAACGCGTGAGTCCGCCATTGACTATAAAGTCGATTATCTTTGGCAGCTCATCCGCATCGAACCAGACGCCGTGCTTTTTACAAAGGTCGATGACTACGCCGGACGTCCGCGCAAAGTTGCTGCGATTCATCAACTGCTTGCAGTCCGGGCACGGAACGTATTCGACCGGCGGCAGGGAATTTGGCTCGCGAGGTTTTGATCCGGCGTAATTAATGACAGCCGACTGCTCCTCTTTGTCTACGCACAAGCTTTCGAATGTATCGACGCCGACCCAAAAACCACCGCATCGCAGACATTCGCGCATCCTCGTCGAGCGAACTTTCAGCGATTGCAGATCTATCTCGCACCTCGGACACCGGCCGGCATTCTCCTCTGAGAGGATCTCAGCACTTACCGCGCGTTCACCGCAATGCGAGCAGAATTTGCTGCCGAGAAACATGACTCCGAGACACGACGGACACGCGACGGTCTTGAGCCGCGATTTGCAAAATTCGCATTGCGTTCGATCGCTCGAGACGGCCCCGCCGCAGTTTGGACAATTTAGTGCTTCAGGCTGCATAGGATTGTTTCAGCCGCTGTTCAACAGCGGCCCTCATTTCATCGACCGGTGCTACACCGCCCGTCCAGATCTCAAACTGACGAGCGCCTTGAGCGATAAGCATATCTAGGCCTCCAAGTGTCTTTACGCCGGCCGCCCGAGCTTCTTTGATCAGTTTAGTTTCGGCGGGATTGTACACAAGATCATATACGAGCTGAAGGCCGGCAAGTTCGTTCGCCGATGCGATGGATTTCTGCTCGTGTTCACCGGTCGTCCCTAGCGGTGTCGCGTTGACGAGAATGTCGGTAGACAAATGTTGGTGGCCGGTAGTCAGTCGTTCAAATCGCACATCGAACTCCTCCGCCATCGCAGAGCCCTTGGCAGAATCTCGCGCCAAAATCGTGACATCGGCACCTGCCTTCTTCAACGCATAGACGCATGCGCGAGCGGCGCCACCGGCACCGACGACCGTTGCACGGGATCCGCGCAGATCGTCAAAGATATTCGAGAGCGGCGTGATAAAACCGACCGCGTCCGTGTTGTAGCCGATGCGTTTGCCATGATCGATCTTAACCGTATTGACGGCCCCGATCTTCCGGGCGGTTTCGTCGATGTGGTCCAGATGCCGAATAATCGACTGCTTATGCGGATTCGTAACTGAGAAACCCTTGAAATGAAGCTCTATCTCCCGGGTGGCGCCGTTGACCATACGGCGAATGAACGCGTCGAGGTTCCCGACCTGCATCGGGACGAAAACGGCATCGACGTCCGCTTGTCTGAAGGCGGCGTTCTGCATGTAGGGCGAAAGACTGTAACTCGTGTTGCCGGCAAGTACGGCATAAACGTGGGTGCGAGCATCGATTTCCTTCACTCGGAAAACGTCGCGCAGCTCGGCTGCCGAGATCTGCCCCGGTGCGACCACGTCGGTCGAATCGAGCGACGCGTACGTCAGGAAAGCGCCATATGCGAGAGCCAGGATCCGCGTCCATTTTCCCGCCTCGCCCATGCCGATCGCAATAGCAGGCTGGCCTGACTCGATAAGGAGTTTCCAAACATCGACCGCGTCAGACGCGTCGTTTACGGCGACGGCGAGCTTACGAGCGCCGCTGGAAAATTGAAGCAGTTCATCGAAGTAATGCTCGAAGTACTGCGACGGATCGGTCGGCCGGTCGTCAAACCGATGGGCCGACCCGATGATCCGGTCGCTTTCGATGTTCACCGTGAAATCCATGTCGCACTCGAGATCTACGAGCGTCTCCGCAGAAAGCCGTACGGCGACCTTGTTCCAAAATGCAATCCGCTCGTCGCGGGATAATGAGCGTGCGCCGCCCTGGTGCTCGGGGCGAAATGTGATGATCAGTTGTTCGGGGCGCGTGGCGAGTATCTCAAGCAAAGGGTCGATCTCTTCCGGAAGAAGGTAATCGAAGCGAACTTCGATCACATCCGCGAGGTCTCGCGCCTGCTCGATCCGGCCGAGTACTTCGGCGACGGTCTTGCCACAGATCGAGACACAGATCTTGCCCTGATTCATATTCGCTTATCGAGTCTCCGACGATCTGAGATTCATGACGAAGCTTAGCGAGGCGATGAGGCAGGCGATGACGCCAAAAGCGGCTGTTGTCACAACAGCTGTATGACCGCTCTGTTGGACAGCGATCGCTGTCAAAGCCCACGCGACGGCGAGCGGATAAAAGTAATTGGTAAGTTTTGCGCTTACGAGAACCGCACAGGCCGCGGCGACCACGATCAGAGTGACCGCGAGCGCTGTTTCCGCCGTCGGTGAAAGAGCGACGCCCTGAAACTTCAGCATTATCGCCAGGTTGACGAACATGGCCGCAGTTACCCACCCGAAGTAAAGTCCGAACGGGGCCTTTGCGAGCCACGTGTCTCGCAGCGATTCCGGATCGCGTAGCCGGTAGCATATCGCCCCGATCGTCGCCCAGAGCACGACGATGACGACGAAACATAGTGCGATCTGATCCCGATGCCAGAAGTAGAGCCACGCACAGTTGACCGCACAACTCGCGATATAGAATGAGCGGACGGAACGGAAACGGGAAAGATTTGCGGGCAGTATCTGATAGATACTGAATGCGATCAAGCCTAGATAGATCAAGCTCCAGATCGAGAACGCATATCCGGCCGGTGTGACCAAAGTGGGGTATTTGTCCGAGATGGCCGCTGTGTCGGAGCCCAGGCGTCCGGTAGCGGCAAGCCAATTGAATACGATCACCCCGACAGTCGCTGCTAATACCAGGATCGCCCGGAAACGATCAGTACCTGTCACTCTATTTTCCATTTTTTAATCTTAACGCAGGTTCCGATTTGGAGCGATTTTGATTGAGAAATTCACGATTTCGTATGACAATACCGGAAATCGTAAAGATACGTAAACTATTTGAGATGTGCGGAACGAATGATTCCAACTGTATTACGCCATTAAGCGTCCTATGTCTGTCTCTGGCATCGTGATTGCCTTAAAGATAAGCGACGCACTTTCCATCTTCACCAATGCGTAATAAAGGAAAGTACAAATTGAAGTAATGAAAAGCTTAAAAGAAATCATTTTCATATTCGCGATGTTCATCGGTCTTGCGCTCAGCGTCCCGGCGCAGAATGACGATCAGAAGCGTCCTCCGAAGGAGAAACCACCTGTGGTCGATCCGGTTAAAAAACCGCCTAGAGAGAATCCTCCGCGGGGAGGAGACAGGCCTCCGAAGAAACCGGGAATGAGTTTTTATCTCGTATCAACCGACAGGCAAGGCGACACAGCATAAATAAAAGAGGCGACCAAACGGTCGCCTTTTTCCTTCTGGTGCCGACTACAAGATTCGAACTTGTGACCTATCGCGTGTGAAGCGAGTGCTCTACCACTGAGCTAAGTCGGCAAGGAGAACTGAAAACTAAAAACTAAAAACTAAAAACTAAAAACTAATAGCTGAGACGAAGGATCCGGTCTAAAATCCCAAATCCCAAATCCCAAACCCAAATCCCAAATCAAATTGATGGGTCTTCCGCCTTGGCGGGCTGCGTGTCGTTCGCTTTGATCGATCCGATAGCAGAGTCTGTGTAAAAGAAGCGAGTTCCGGTGGCCGTTGCACCTGTCGGCACCTGCGGATCCGCATTCACGCGGTACGCGGCCGGCCTTGCGCTCGAGGGATCTTCCAGAACCAATGTGTAAACATAGCCGTTAACTACGGGGCGCTCGCCGGCGAACTTCTCATCCAATCCCGCCGCCGTGATGAGTTGATCGAACGTTGCAAACTTCCCACGATTCCGCGAAGCGTATTGGGCCTGAAAAGTCTTGATGCGATCAAGCGTCTGTGTAGCGGCGGTCTCATTTCCTGACCTGATCATCGCTCCCCACGCGATCGCGCCAACGCCGATAAGTAAGCCGATGATCGCGATGACGATCATCAATTCGATAAGGTTAAATCCGCGCTCGTCTCGCAAGCGTCTTAGTCGGGTGTTCATATACTACAAAGAGATCCTCCGGTGTTCGTTCACGAATGCTGGTAGGTTAAGTTTCAAAAGTTTAGATGCTTTTCAAGGTAATTTCAAACGTGCCGACCGGCGGGTATCGCGATCCGGCAAAGCCGCGGGAACCAGTCGCCGGCATCAAGCGTATACAAGCGGAACGTCCAGATTTCCTGGCGAAATACGGCAAATCACTACAAATCAGCCGGCATTTGATCTTCCTGTCACAAAACCCCACCTCGTGGTGTATTTTAAGTGACGAGCATTTGATCAATGCTGATGATGAGCAAATCGACGGAAATATTTGTGGACTCGATGTCCGAACAAACAGCGGCCGGTGCAGCGAAAGATACGATCGGGTTTGAGGAGGCATTTACCCTCCACCATCGAACCGTATTTCGGGCGGCGCGTTCGGTCGTGCAGGACCCCGGCCTTGCTGAGGATGTGACGCAGGAGGTTTTCATCAGGTTGTATAAGCATATCGATACGCTGCCCAACCTGGAGATGCTTCGGCCCTGGTTGATAAGAGTCGCGTTGAACGTGGCGAAGAACACGA
>JBDTMK010000267.1:0-4888 GCA_039934315.1 Pyrinomonadaceae bacterium
CAGCGCCGACAGACGACGCAGTTGCAGATCGAGGATCGCCTGCGCCTGAATGTCACTAAACCCGAGACTCGTGATCACCTTGCGAAGATCTTTCACGAATGCGTCGTTGGATTTGTCACCAGTAATGCCGCGCCATTTCTTGATCTCGGCGATCGCGTCAAACTTAGCAGTCAGCCATGACTTCGCCTCGTCAACCGAACGAGAGTTCCGGATAAGAGGAATGATGTAGTCGAGAGCGTCGATCGCCTTGTTCAGCCCTTCCAAAATATGGGCGCGGGCCTGGGCCTTGCGAAGTTCGAACTCCGTTCTGCGTCTGACGACCTCGCGGCGGAACTCGAAGAAATACTCGAGCATTTCCTTCAGGTTCAGCAGCCGCGGCTGGCCATCAACGATCGCGATATTGATGATGCCGAAGGAAGCCTGCAACGGCGTCAGCTTGTAAAGTTTGTTGAGAACGACCTGCGGGACCGCGTCGCGTTTCAATTCGACGACAATGCGCATTCCTTCGCGGCTCGATTCGTCGCGAAGTTCCGAAATGCCATCGAGGCGCTTCTCGTGAACCAGTTCCGCGATCTTTTCGATCAGACGCGCCTTGTTCACCTGGTAAGGAATTTCGGTGATGACGACCGCGTCGCGTTCGCGCTCCGCGCGACCGATCCGGTCGATCGCCGCCTTTGCACGCATCTGGATAATGCCGCGGCCTTCGCGATAAGCGCGATGGATCTCTTCGCGTCCATAGATGAAACCCGCCGTAGGGAAGTCGGGGCCCGGGACGATCTTGATCAACTCGTCGATCGTGATCGCCGGATTCTTAATGACCGCCATTGTCGCATTCAGGATCTCCGTCATGTTATGCGGCGGGATCTTGGTTGCCATTCCGACGGCAATTCCTTCAGAACCGTTCACTAGCAAGTTCGGAAAACGCGCCGGCAGAACAGATGGCTCGGAAAGCGAGTCGTCATAGTTGGGCGTGAAGTCAACGGTTTCTTTTTCGATGTCGGCAAGGATCTCGGTCGTCAGCCGATCCAGGCGAACTTCGGTGTATCGCTGAGCGGCGGCGTTGTCACCGTCGATCGAACCGAAATTACCCTGGCCGTCGACGAGCGGATAACGCATTGAGAAATCCTGCGCAAGACGCACGAGGGTGTCGTATATCGACTGGTCGCCGTGTGGGTGATATTTACCCATGCAATCGCCGACGACGCGGGCCGATTTCTTGTAAGGTTTGTTGTGCGCATTGCCGAGCTCGTGCATGGCCCAAAGCACACGCCGGTGCACCGGTTTGAGTCCGTCTCGGACATCCGGCAAGGCACGCCCGATGATCACGGACATCGCATAATCGAGATACGATCGCCGCATCTCGTCTTCGATATTGACTTGATTACGTTCTAAAATTGAATCCATTTGAGTCTTATTTTGTTCTTAACTTGTACAGTTTCCAGTGTAGCGGTGCTACAAGCGGGCACTAAAAAAATCTGGATAAAAATTCCGTTTGATGTTAGTGTATATTTTACAGGCGGAAGGCCTGTTTAGCAACTTCCTAACCCACCACCAGGGCCCGCTAAATTCTTCAAAACACAAATCTTTTTCAAGACGAACGCCCTCCTCGATCGAGGTTCGCCCAAGCTGAAAATGTTCAATACCGTTACAGATCAAGACAACCGCCGCGTTCAAAGATACCCACTCGCGCTGCCAGCCCGGGTCGAGGTAAAAGTCGACAGCAAACTTTCGTGGAACGAGATCACCCGGCTCGAGGATATCTCCGCGTTCGGAGCGGGATTTAAGCTGAAGCGCCCGGTCAAGCGGGGACGGCTTTTGGTGATGAGTGTTCCTATGCCCCGCCAGCTGCGCTGCTACGATTATCTCGAGCCTCAGTACCGCATCTGGGGCCTCGTGCGACGGTGTGTTCCGCTGGGTGACGGGGCCGAGGCCTATGCGGTCGGCGTAGCATTCGTCGGAAAAGCCCCGCCGGCAAGCTTTGCCGACGAGCCTTCAAAACTTTACGACCTTGCGACACGGGAAGACGGTGGGCTGTGGCAATTGGTCGAAGCCGAAACGATTCCCGACGAAAGCGATCTGCCGGGTTATTTGCGGCGGCACACGCGATTCGCGATCCCGGAAGCTCTGCTTATTGAAATGCTGGATGAGAACGGCGACGTATCGGCGAGCGAGATCAGCGTAACCGAGAATGTCAGCCTCGGCGGTGCTGCTGTTTTTACGTCATTCAATGTCGAGCTCGGTGCGTTCCTTCGTGTAAAGAGCGAGCGTCATGATTTAAGCATCATCTCTATTGTTCGCGGAAAACGAGTCGGCGAGGACGGCATCATCCGCCTTCATTTGGAATTCATCGATCACATGTTCCCGCTCGAGGGAATCGAGTGAGCATTCTGTTTTCGAGCTCCCCCCTTTTTCATGGCATTAACAATTGGACTTGGAAGACAGTCTGATTTGGGTAAGGGCTGTACTGCCGAAACAAAGACAGAGTTTATGTAATATGCTGAGCGCGGTTGTAAAAGGAAAAGAGAAGGGCGGTCGTCAATGGAAAGAGGACGCGGAAGTAATTAGCATTTCTCCCACAGGTTCGAGTTTTAATCTCGCCCACACGTGTGAAGTCGGTACGCTGGTCACGCTTATAGTTCCCTCGCCGCCGCACGTGCGCTTTTACGATTTCGACAAAGAATTTTACAAAGTCTGGGGCCTGGTACAGTACTGCGAACCGATCGCCGCGGAAGACTCGTCGATATTTCATATTGGTATCGCGTTCATCGGCAAGGATTGCCCCGAAAGTTACAAAGCGGATCCGCTGCAGCATTATCGGATATCAGGAGTTGGCAACGGCGGGATGTGGAGTGTCGCCGAACTCAAACGACCATTCAAAAAGCGCGCCGACATTAGATTCTGGCGCAATGTCCAGCTGTACCTTGCGGTGGTGGATACAAGAGACGGTAAAACCGGAGGCGAGCGAACAAGTGCTGAGAACGTTAGTCGAAGTGGTGCGGCCGTGTTTACGACAATGGATCTGAGTGTCGGAGACCGCGTTAAATTCATCAGCGAGAAGTACGATTTCTCAGGACTCGCCGTGGTCTGCAATGTGGAGCGTGGTGATGATAGCCGGACACGGCTTCATATAAAATTTGTAGAGAACAAGTTTCCAGTCGGGAAATTAATGGCAAAGGAAACGGCCGTAGGGCCAGTCTAAAATGTTATTGAGTTGGACTGCAGAAGGCGGATCGGGACGATCCGCTTTTTTTAGTTTGGAGGTGTTGGGCTCAGCATCATCTTGATATCGTTTCGCCGCAGCGTCTCCCGTAGCCTTTGTCGCTCCGCCGGTGTCATGTAACGCATGTCGATCGTGGGAATCGTTCGTCGCGTGTTAGGAACGACAGGCGGCCGCGGCCGGATCCCGTTCTTGTCGATCACCGTGATCTGTCTGTCGGCACGGTAAAGCTGCTGCAAAACTTTGCCTGCTTCGATCATCGTTGAAGAATTACGCTTCGGGGCGCGAATAGTTTACTACAACAGATACTCATCGGGCAGACTTCGCCGAGTCTTCATGTATTGCGTTTGAAGGTTTGTGATGCCTGTTTACATTGGCGTTTGTACAAGATCTGAGTCGCTCAATGAGATGCCCCGCGTTCAATTCATCAGTTTTTCGTCGAACCACCGCTCGGTCATGTCGCACCAGATCGCGAGGCCTTTCCACTCGCCGAACTTTGTATAGTGACGTTCGATCTTTTTATCGGGGCAGACCTTTTCTCGATTGTGTTTTTTATAGAATTGCGACCGCAGCCACGAGTCGAGTGCAAGGCCGTTATATCTGCCGAGAAGCTTTAACAGATTATCCGCCGCATAGTCGCCGCAGCCTTTGACGTTCTTGATCTCTTTTTTCAATTCCGGCGTCGGCAATTCCGAGGTCAACCATAATTCGGGATCGATCGTTCCTGACGCCACCTTTTCGGCGAGCTCGACGAAATAAGGCGACCGATATCCGGAGCGGATGTCGTCACGATAAAACTTCTCGGGAACCGACGCCATCGCTTGCGGAGTTGGGAAAGCCCGGTTGCCGCCGACCCCCCGCTCACCCAAATTTTCGACAAGATTCCTGACCATGTTTTTCGTCAGTCCCCATGAACAGTTTGTCGTGCACATGGTTTTGACGAGATCTTCAAAAACGGTGCGCGATCGGATCAGCCGCCCGGCCTTCGATACCGAGACCCACTTGAGCCGATCTTCGTTGTCGGTCAGAATATAGAAGTCATCGAGGGGATCGTCGAGGCGAAAAATATGTCTGACGTTATCCATCAGTTTCCCTTCATCGAACTTCTTACCTGCGACGTCGATCTCGAGCCCGCCAGGCACTTCATAAATAGCCGCTGATACCGGCTTTGGCGCGACGGGGCCGGCGAAGACATATTCCAGGCGCCAATTCTCAGCATCGAGTCGGAAGGGAAGGAGCTCGCTCCAACCGTGGCTGTAGACGGTGTGACGGAAGCTGAAATTGGCCGGAGTTTCGAGAAATAGTTTTGTCGGCATAAAGAAATTCTATTGCGAAGCGGATACGGAAACAAATCTTTACAATTTTTAAGACCGGGACCCTTGTTTAACCGTCTTATGCTGCAAGCAGGGCCAAAAAAGTAGACCGAGCGGCCATAAAAGGGCTTGTATTTTTGGAAGGATTGGTTTAACGTACTAACTGTAAAACATAATTTAACGGCCATCGGACCCACCTCGCCGTTTTCGAAAATCCTTCACAGAACAGAAAAAAAAATTAGTTACCGCATTAGAGGAGGAAAGGGAATGTTCAGCTTGAAATCGCATGCGTTGCTGCGAATTGGAAGCGTATCGGTATGTATTCTACTTTCGCTGATCGTCGTATCAGCGCAGGATG
>JBDTMK010000268.1:0-4869 GCA_039934315.1 Pyrinomonadaceae bacterium
TGCGGCGTGCTCTATCGCAACCGCGGCGACGGCACCTTCGAGGACGTGACCGCCGAGACGGGCGCCGGCGCGCGCGAGCAGCAGATCGCCCGCGCGGGAATGGGGATCGCCGTCGGCGACATCGACGGCGACGGCCGGCCCGATCTCGCGGTGACGAACTTCGCCGGGGAGCCGAGCACGGTCTACCACAACGTGGAGGGAGCGTTCTTCGACGACGTCACCGACAGCTCCGGCGTCGGCCCCGCCTCGTGGCCCTACGTGCAATGGGGCACCGACCTCGTGGACCTCGACGACGACGGCGCCCCCGATCTCGTCGCGAATTCCGGTCATCTCGTCCCGAGGCTCCTCTCGACGATGGCTTCCTTCTTCCGCAAGAAGGGGCTCAATTCCGTCATCTACGGCATCATTAATGAGCGACGAAAGTCGGTGGAAGATACCGGCGATTTGCTATCCATGCTGCTTATGGCGAGGGACGAGGAGGATGGCGGAATGATGACAGACGTCCAGATCCGCGACGAAGCTCTGACACTTTTTCTCGCCGGTCACGAGACGACGTCGAACGCGCTCACGTTTACCTGGTACCTGCTGTCACAAAATCCGGAGAAGGCGGCGAAGCTGCATGAAGAGCTTGATGCTGCACTCGTTACAAACAGCACCACCGAGCAGACCTCTGAATTCGGAATTCTGAACTCTAAACCGGCTCAAGCCTTGCGGCTGCCGACGATGGACGATCTTCCAAACCTAAAATATACCGAAGCGGTTTTGGCGGAATCGATGCGTTTGTTCCCACCGGCGTGGGCGATCGGGCGACTGGCGACGGAGGAACATCAGTTTGGATCGTACGTCGTTCCTAAAGGAGCGTTGGTTCTAGTCAGCCCCTATGTCGCGCAGCGCGACCCGCGTTATTGGGAGAACGCAGATGACTTTATTCCCGAGCGTTGGGAGACGCAGAGCGTAAAAGAAGCCGGGCAAAAAAATATCTACTTTCCATTCGGCGGCGGCGTACGGCGCTGCATCGGCGAGGCCTTCGCGTGGACGGAAGGTATTCTGCTGCTCGCCACACTCGCGCGAAAATGGAAACTGGAATTGATGCCCGAACAGAAAATCGGACTTCAGCCGCTAATCACTTTGCGGCCGAAGTACGGAATGAAGATGCGGATCGTAGAACGCAACTAGCAAAGGAGATGCCTTATGATCTTGCTGCTTATCGCTCTTTTTGGGCTCTTTGTTCCCAGCGGAATTTTTATCTACTGGCTCTTTACCGAGTTTCGTTCGGTTGGTGATCTCATAAACGACAGACTTGCGCTTGGATTCATTATCGACGCGTTTATGGTGATGTTCCTGATGGCTTACTGGTTCGCGAAAGATCCGCCCGGAAAATTTAAATGGTATTGGTTCGTGGCGTTTTCGCTGATCGGCGGTTTGGGATTTAGCGTGCCGTTCTATTACTGGCTCAATAAACGCGTTTAGGTTCGTCTTGTTTTGCTGACAAGGGGATTGTCTTTCACCCAAAACCGCCAAGGCATGTCGATAAACTCTCCGGCGTAGTCGATCCCAACGCGCGGCCCGCTCATAATTTCCTGCTTCTTAAGATTTCGATATTCTTCGATCCAGATCCTCCCACCTAGAAGGGCCTCGCCGTTCAGGCTTCGATCGATCCCAAGCGCGATACAAAGTTTTCCCGGCCCGGAAGTTAAATTCGTATCTTTCATTGCTCCCCTCCGCTGGCGCATGATGTCGACTCCCTCGACCGGTTCCACGGCCCGGATGAGAACGACGTGCGGGTTATCGACCAGCCCCGTTACGACATTGAGCTGGTAGTACATCCCGTAAACGAAGAAAACATAAACGTGTCCGCCCTCGGCATAGGTGATCTCGTTCCGAGCGGTGCGTCGTCCGCCATAGCTGTGGGCGGCTTTGTCGTCCACGCCTAAGTACGATTCCGTCTCAACGATCATCCCCGAAACACGGTCACCGTTGGCGGTCGGAACTACAAGCAACTTTCCAAGCAGATCGCGTGAAATACGCAGCGTGTCCTTACGAACGAAAAATTCCCTATTGAGGCTCGTGGGTGACATTCTTTCTGGAACGCATCTTGCACACTTCGAATTGTTCTAAACAATTCAGTCGGAAACGCGCGAAAAACGTACGAAGATTTGTCTTCGAGTGTACCAAAAGAAAGTCGGGGGTAAGGGATATGTTTGTTAGTGAGATCGTTAGTACCTGCATCGCCGAGTGTACCGAGGACACTAAATTGGAAGACGTGTTCGAGTTGATACAGAACAGCCATCACGGCCTGGTTGTTGTGGTCGACAGTCATGCCCATCGCGTCCCGATCGGAGTCGTTACTGAGCGGAGTATTTGCGAACAGATAATCGCACGGGGAAGAAATCCGCGAAGTCTCTTGGCGGGCTCAGTAATGGACTCGCGAATCAAGAAGGTTCTTAACAGCGAGCTCGTCGAGAATATCGCCGGTGCACACCAGGACGATGTTTCCGCGGTCATCGCGGTGGATGAGAACCGAAGGATTTGCGGATTGGTCTCGAAGGAAAGTATGAAACGTGCCGCACCGATCGAGACGAGGAATTATCACCCGACCCAAGTCACCAAGAATCCGGCCGCGCAGACGCGGCTGCGTAGAATCAGCGAGATACCGGCTTTCGGCTGGATGTCTTGAAGATAAGGAGTAACAAATTATGAACGTTGCCGAAATTATGACAAAAGATCCTGCGTGCTGTACGCCGGACACTAACCTTCAGAAAGTCGCACAAATGATGGTCGAATCCGATTGCGGCTGTATACCCGTTGTTGACGGAAACGATTCGAAAATGCCCGTCGGAATGATCACCGATCGCGACATCACGGTTCGTGTAGTAGCCAAGGGCCAGAACCCGCTCGAGCTGACTGCTAAGGACGCGATGACGACAGCGGTCGCATCTATAACGCCGGACACGTCACTCGAAGAATGCGCCAAGCTCATGGAAGAGAGCCAGATCCGTCGCGTTGCCGTAGTGGATAAAAATGGTGCTCTGTGCGGAATCGTCGCGCAGGCTGATATTGCCAACAATGCGGGCGGCGGAACAACCGCGGAAGTCGTACAGGAAGTCTCGAAGGGCGCCGGAAGCTAAGAAACTAAAAGTGAAAAACTAAAAACTAAAAGTTAAGAAGTAAAAAGAAGAACGCAGAACGAGGTACATCCTCATCAATGCGTTCTTCTTTTTAGTTTCAAGTTTTAAGTTTCTAGTTTTTAACTTCCTTGCATCTCACTCAAATCCTGCAGGTCATCATAAGCTCTCTGAAGAACAGGCCTCGCACGCGTCGATCCATCCATGTCTCCGATATAGCCTTCTTTGACCATCGCATCGAGTATCGCTGCAGCTCGTCCATAGCCAATTCTCAAGTGACGCTGAAGCAGGGACGTCGACCCGCGTTTCGCATTGACGACACATTTCAGTGCGTCCCAGAAAAGCGGATCGCGGCGGCCCGGAAGATCGCCTCCGTCATCTAATTCCTCGTCAGATTGCGTGATCGTCGTGTCGTATTCCGGCCGGCCCTGGGCCTTGATGTGATCCACGATCTTCGCGATCTCTTTCTCATCCACGAACGCACCGTGCACGCGTATGACCTGTGAGGTGGCCGGCGGAAGAAACAGCATGTCGCCTTTTCCGAGAAGGCCTTCCGCACCGTTACTGTCGATGATCGTTCGCGAATCGACTTTGCTCGAAACCCGAAATGAAATACGCGCCGGGAAATTTGCTTTGATGAGGCCCGTGATGACGTCAACGGATGGACGCTGCGTCGCGAGCACGAGATGGATGCCAACGGCGCGAGCCATCTGTGCAAGCCGCGTGATCGATTCCTCGACCTCCTTTCCGGAGACCATCATCAAGTCCGCAAGCTCGTCGATGATAATCACGATATAGGGCAGGATGCGATGCGGATCGCCGCTGTCGTCCCATTGTTCGAGCTCATTACGCCGCTTCGCCTCGACGTTATAGCCATCGATATTTCTAACGCCGTAACCGGCAAGGTCCTTGTACCGCCGCTCCATCTCCGTGACCGCCCACCTCAGCGAGATCGCGGCACGTTTCGGGTCCGTGATGATCGGCGTCGCGAGATGCGGAATGTCGCCATAGACACCGAGCTCGAGACGTTTCGGATCGACCATGATGAACTTCACTTCGTCCGGCTTCGCCTTATAGAGGATCGAGACGATGAGCGAGTTCACACCCACAGATTTACCGGCACCGGTCGCACCCGCGATCAAAAGATGCGGCATCTTCGCGAGGTCGGTCACGTAGTTCAGGCCGTCGATCGTCTTACCGAGCGCGATCGTCATCAATGACTCGGAGTCGCGAAACTTCTTCGACTCGATGACATCCCGGAGCTGGATCGTTTCGCGCTTGCTGTTAGGAACTTCAATACCGACAAACGCTTTTCCCGGAATGCGGTCGATGCGGACCGACTCCGCTTTGAGAGCGAGACACAAGTCGTCGACAAGCCCTGTGACCCGCGAATACTTGACGCCCGGGTCGGGTTTGAATTCGTAAGTCGTAACGACCGGCCCCGGGCAAATATTCACGACTTTGCCGGCGACATTGAATTCGCGCGTTTTCTCAACCAGTGAATCTGCTAGCGCTAGCAGCTCTTTTTCTTTTTGCTCTATATGGGGAGCGGCGGGCGTAAGAAGCTGCGAGCTCGGCAACACATAATCGTCGTAAGTTCGCGTTGGTTTACCTAAATCTATCGGCGGTGCATCTTCGGTCACCGTCGGGAGTATTTCACCGTTGAGCTCATCCGTATGTTTTGTCGGCGTGATGGGGATCGAACCCGGGATAGGAGCCATGTCTCCATCACCCATCTCACCCG
>JBDTMK010000269.1:0-4869 GCA_039934315.1 Pyrinomonadaceae bacterium
TTCCAATTGCGATCACGACGCGTATCACGTCGTTTCGAAGCACGTCGGTCAGCCGGTTGATTTTATCTGGCATAAGGAAACGGATCGTAGCGGATACGACGCCGTGATCGTTCCGGGCGGATTTTCTTACGGTGACTATCTTCGTGCCGGCGCTCTCGCGCGTTTTTCTCCGGTGATGACTGCGGTTAAAAACTTTGCCGCGGAAGGGAAGTTTGTGTTCGGCGTTTGCAACGGCTTTCAGATCCTGTGCGAGAGTGGTTTGCTTCCGGGAGCGCTCATGCGGAACGCAGGGCTGAATTTCGTCTGCAAACATGTGAACATTCGGATCGAAAATCAAAACACGCCTTATACAAATCAACTCGAGAACGGGAAAGTCTTATCGATCCCGATCGCGCACGCCGAAGGAAATTACGTCTGCGACGACGACGTATTTCATTCGCTCGAGGAAAATAATCAGATCGTGTTTCGGTATTGTGATGAGGGCGGCGGGGCCACACCCGAGTCGAATCCGAACGGCGCGCGTTCGAACATAGCGGGCATCTGCAATCTGGATAGAAACGTGTTGGGAATGATGCCGCACCCGGAACGGGCTTGTGAGGAATTGTTAGGATCGAATGACGGCCGCGATATTTTTCGATCGCTGACGCATGCGATCGCGATGAATGGGGTGGGAGTGTGAGCTTTTGCTGGCTTCTCTCGGAGCCAAACATTCGTTAGTCCAGGCTATAAAAATTAGAGCTCCGCAGGAGCGACACCGTCCGAATGTCGCACCTGCGGAGCTTCCGTTTTGTGGGCAAACTTGCTGCCAACATTGGGCTCCGCTTAAGTTCAAAAAATACCCGATCAATAAATCGCCTTGGTGGCCGAATTAATACTCACGCCGCCATTCGTGGTGATCACTCGAATCGGGGCACCGCCGCCATTCAACGACGTGTTGAGACGTGTTGCCCGCTGATGTCGATCGGGGCCCTTGACGTCTTCAGTGGTGACATTCAGCGCCGGAATGTCGCTGCGGAAACCGCCGTTGGTCGTGCCCGTTTCGATATTCGCCGCGTAGGTCTCGGGAATCGACAGATGCACTCCGCCGTTTGTCGTTGTGATGTCCAGCCCGTTTCCTTTCCAGCTGTTGCCGGCCAGCATTACATTTACGCCGCCGTTGGTTGTGCGGCCTTTGACGTCACCGGCCACGTCCTTCAGGCTCACGCCGCCGTTAAGTGTTTCGAATGCGATCCGGCCTTCGACCGAGCTGATGCCGATCCCGCCATTGTGCGCTTTCAAATCGAGATCAGTTGCACGTGGAACGAGTACCTCATAGGACACTCCCCAGTTTTCGTCGCCCGCAGCATCAGCCTTAACGGTTCCGGCCGTCGAGATTCGAATCGCGCTTGCGGCACCCCGAGCGGCCTCAGCGTTCGCTCCCCAAGCCTGAACGCATGCTCGAACAAGGATGTCCGAGCGATCGGTGCCGATAACTCTGATCCCACCATTTTTTCCGCCATCGACCGACAGCGAGCCTGTAGCCGGAAGAGTCATTTCGCGAACTTCTTTAAATGACACGCGGTCACCGTTTGACCAACTCTCAGACGAACAGAACTCTTTGTTTTTGATCTCGGCCTTGTAAGCGGATTTGTCTTTTTCCTGGCCGAACAGAATGGTAGTAGAAATAAATAAAACTGCGGCTGCCAATGCTGCTTTCAACACAAGCATTACTAATGTTGTCATTTTCATTACGGGAAACCTCCGGCTGTCGTTTTGTTTCGATTCGATCAGAAATCGTCTTCTGGAATGTAAACACCACGTTCGGAAATTTTGTGACAGGAAACTTAGGAGCTATGAGCTATGAGCTGTGAGCTATCGACTGTGAGTTATGAACTGGGCGCTATGAACTGTGAGCTATGAACCGTGAGCTATGAAATATGAGCTTTGAGCAGTGAACTCTGAACTATGAACTTGAGCTTTGAATTAAGAGCGCTCAGTCTAATACCTGAATACCTCCTTCAAAGATCACAGTTCACAGCTCACAGTTTATGATTCCCGAACTTGCAGCCCGTTTTCCGCGAGCTTCCAATTGAGTACCTCAGCGCCGGGCTCTGCGGCGAGTGCTCTTTCGACATCGGCCTTTCGTCCGTCCTCGCAAAAAAATGCGATGCATCCGCCGCCGCCGGCACCGCAAACTTTTGGCGCGATCGCTCCGTTTGCCATGGCTTTGTCGATCAGCATATCCATCTGCGGAGTCGTGATATGCGGCGAGAGACGTTTGCGATGAGGGTGTGCGGCGAGAAGGATTTCTCCGACACAATTCCAATCTCCTCGGTAGAGGGCCTCACGCATCTGTGTCGAGAAATCGCGGATGCCTTCGAATATCTCGAATACCTCCCGATCGCCGTCAATGTGGCGTTTTGTAATCTCCCAGTTATTCGTCCCGGAGTTGCGCGGCTCGCCGGTATAGCAGACGACGATTCGCCGCTCTAGCGTCTCGACGTCTATGTCGAGCTCCTCGCGATGCATTCCGTCTGGGGCAAAGTGAATCGCCGACGAACCACCGTACTGAGCAGAATAATAATCCTGATAGCCGGTAGGAACGCGAATCACCTGACATTCGATCGCGGCAGCGATCGGTATGAATCGGTCCGGTGTATACCGATCACCAACCAATCTGTTTAGGGCTCCAATGCACGCGATGTTCAGTGTCGATGAGCCGGCAAGTCCGGCTCCGGCCGGGGCTTCGGATTCGGTGATCATGTTAAATCCCGTTTCCGGCTTAAAGAAGTAAACGAGTTTGGCAAGCAGTTCGAGCCGCGGTTCGTCTTTCAGTTCGCCGACCTGGTCGACGGCTGTTTCGAATTTGACCCCGCGATCAATGGATTCCAGAACGATCTTCGAATCGTCGCGCGTCTCGATCCGGCACTTCGCCAACAGGCTGACCGCGAAATTCACAGTCGCCGCACCTTCGTGAAACAGGAATAGAGGCGGAATATCGATTGTGCCGCCGGCGAGGTCAACCCGCGTCGGAGCTGAGGATTCTATAATCATACGTTGATCGAAGTTAGTTGTTCGTTGATCGCCGGGTCTGATTTGGTACTGATTGCGGATTGTAGCAGAGAGGGGCGAGGACGAACAACGAACAGCCTTGTACACGTGCGAGATTACTTCTTCGCTGCTTTTGACGCTTCTGCCTTCGGAGCGACTTCCTTCTCGTTGCGATTCGGTTCACGAGTGAGATGCAGCCGCTCGCCGAGATCGTGAAGCTTTTCCGATGCAACTTCTTCCACAGCGTGCAGTCTTTCTTCTATGCGATGGATCGTCGCGGGGCTGGCTTCCTCAACCCTCTCCGATAGCCAGAACCTTTCGATCACGTAGAAAATTATTATCCCGGTCAGGACTATAAAGAAGAGCGCGACGCCGATCTGTTTGAAGTCGCCGATCATGGACGTGATCGCACCGCTGAAGAAATATCCGGCGCCTGATAAAAGCGAAACCCAGGTAAGACAGCTAATTGCGTCAAGAGCCAAAAAACGAAAGAACGGCATCTTCCCGATACCGTAGAACACACACATCGCGGCGCGGATGCCGTAGATGTATTTTGAAATGACGATCGCAAATCCCCCGAATTTATCGATCAGCTTTTCTACACGAGGCTGGGCCATCTGGTAGAAGCGATAGTCTTTCGCATTCTGATGAAACACGCGTCCGACGCCGTAGGCAACGCTGTCTCCGGTCAATGCTCCGAGCGTTCCGAATAAAATAACTTTCAAAAAGCTGTATGGACCGAAGAACCCTCCGTGCGCCATCGTGCCCGATATCAACAGCGTTATGTCTCCCTCAACGGTGCACAGGGCAAACACCGCGTAGATACCGTACTGTTCGATGATCTGGGAAAGATGATCCATAGAGATCGTTGGGGAAGTGTGTTTGCCGGGCTCTCAAAAAGAGTAACTTCGCACCGCGTGCGAGTCAAACAAATCGGGAAAGTGAATCGTTAATCGTAAATCGTTAATAGCGATCCGTTAGCCCTCACGGTTCCGTAACAATTTCCGTAAATGATATTACGGCGTGCCAAGATTCATACGATTCACGATTAACGATTCACTATTCACCGACCCGATTGACAGCCAATGCACCACTGACTAAAATCGCTCTAGTTTTCCAAGGAAAATATGAGCGCATCAATTGATCCGACGAAAAGCATTGTCGGCATCGAAGCATCAGTTTCATCGTTTCGCGCCGTCTGTCTGGACGGGGAAGGCAAGATCGTTGGTGCCGAGACGTCGGGATTCGACGCGTCCGCGGGAACTCTGCCTCAACTCAACGCGGTCATCTCAACACTCAAGGAAAAGTTCGATCCATTCGATCGTATCGGCGTCGCCGTCCCTGGTCTCATCCGCCGCGAGTCAGGCCGTGTCGCTTACTCAGCTCACATTCCGGAACATTCGGTTATCGACCTTGCTAACGAGATCGAACAGGCGACAGGTGTGAAGGCCTTCGTCGAGAACGATGCGAATGCTGCGGCATATGGCGAGTTGAAGCTCGGGGCTGGACGGGGAAGCTCTAACCTATTTTATGCGACGCTGGGAGTGGGCGTCGGGGGTGCTTTGATCCTTGACAATCATATCTGGCGCGGTGTTTCGGGCTTTGCGGGAGAGTTTGGCTTCGTCACGATCAATTCGGACGGCATGCGTCTCGAGGATGTCGCGTCCGCGGCAAACATCGTGCGGCGGACCCGCACACGATTCAACCGCGACAGCACGTCTTCGCTCAATAAGCTCGACGAGGAACAAATATCGATCTACAAGATCGTCGAGGCCGCCGAGAACGGAGACGATTTCGCTAGCTTGATGCTCGAGCGAACTGGCAGTTATGTCGGCACTG
>JBDTMK010000270.1:0-4866 GCA_039934315.1 Pyrinomonadaceae bacterium
AGCTTCGCCGGATTGAGCGAAGCCATCTGCGACACCTCGGCCATCGTGAATTCGAGCGATAACATCCGGTTAACCGCATCGAGTATCGTTATCACGGAACCGGCAATGTTCCCTCGCTCATTTTGCGTCCGCCCATTTTCGACCGTCACGGTCTCGTCCCAGATCTCAAACTTCCCGTCACCCAAACCTGCCGGGGCAACGGAGTCGCTGATCAGCGAAACGCGACCGGGAGTTTTCGTTCGACAAGCGAGTTCGAGCATCTTCGGATGAACATGGATGCCGTCGGCGATGATGTCGAATGTAACGTCCCGGTTCGCGAGTGCCCACCCAGCGACTCCGATGCCTCGGTGGTGCAATCCGGTCATTGCGTTGAAGAAGTGAGTTACGTGTCGGGCTCCGGCAGCGAACGCTTCGTCGAGCGTCTTGACATCCGCTTTTGTGTGGCCGATGGACGCGATCCAGCCTTGTCGCTTCAATTCGCTCACGAGCCCCACCCCACCCTCGACTTCCGGTGCGAACGTTGTCATGTGAATTCCGCGATTTAGTTTGGGAAGTTCGCTCAGCTGGTTAGTAGGAAACTTCTTGAAATACTCCGGTCTCAGAGCCCCGCACATTTTTTCGTTTGCGAATACCCCTTCGTAATGAACACCAACCGCTTGCGCGACAGGCCGGCCGGCCTGGATTTCCATTAGCCGATCTATCGCCAGGATAATTCGCTTGTGGTTCTCGTCCGAATCCGGAACGAGCGTCGGCACCCAACTGGTGACGCCTTTCGTTGCCAAGAACTTAGCGATCTCGAACAGGCCGTCTGCATCCGCCGTGTTCACATCGATACCCATCGCGCCGTGAATGTGAACATCGATAAATCCCGGAATGAGCACCAGTCCGGTGCAGTCGAAAGACTCGCCCGGGCCGAATCCGGTTGCACTTCCGACGGTTGCGATCCTTCCGCTCGAAACCTGGATCGACGAATCCGTCACGAGCCCATTCGGAAGAACGACGGACGCACTATGGAAATGTGTTTGCAGCATGAAGGGTTATCTTACCAAACAAAAAAAGCCCGCGTCCCTTCATAAAGAACGCGGGCCCCGTGTTTAAGAATCCTCAACCTACCAGTAGAACTTTGCACCGAACTGGAAAGTACGCGGATCGCGCGTTCCGGTCACCGCACCGAAGTTTGCCGCTGTTACGTTTGTGCTGACGGTCGTGAAGCTCGTCCAGTTAAATACGTTGTACGATTCAATTCGAAGCTGAAGTCTCATGTCCTCGGTAAAGTTGAAGTTCTTCGACATGACGAAATCAACACGTTTTGTCGACGGTCCTTCGACTACGCCGCGGGCGGCTGTGCCGGGGACCGCTGCAAGGCCCGAGTTCGGTGGATTTGGTGCCGCATTTCCCGCGTTCGCCTGGAAGCATCGATCCGGATTTAGCATCGTAGACGGTATGTTCATCGGGTTCGGCTGACCCACTCCCGGGAAAGCCGGATTCGGAATGAAGACAGGCTGAATCCACTGCTGTTGGGTATGCGGGGCATTCGCATTCGGATTACACAGCACATCGGGCCTTGAGCCTGCGATGAGCGCCGGAATAAGCCCTATACCTGACGGATCAAAATTCGAAGTCGTGATTGTCAGCGGCAGACCCGTTTGATAGGTCGCGATACCTTGGAACTGCCATCCGCCCAAAAGCAATCTCGCTGCGCCATGCGCGTGATCAAAGAACGGAAGATCGTAGACCCAGTTTGCGGTCAGGATATGGCGTCGGTCGAGTGCAGCCCGTCCGTAGTCCCCCTTGGTGTTGAAGGAATCCTGAGGCGCCGTCGAACGATCGGTCTGGTTATCCGACAAGTTTTTCGACCACGTGTAGGCAACATTGACCTGCGAACTACCCGAGAACCGATGCTGACCAAACACCTGCAAGCTGTGGTAGTTCGAGTTGAACTTTGGTTGCACTATGTTGATCGAACGATACCCCCGATACGGGCGGATTTGATCCAGAACGGTCGTCAGAGCGGACGACAAGAAGGCCACACCCGCCACCTGACAAGGCGCGGTCGGGGTCGTGGACGCGCCGACTGCGCAGGCGGTGGGTCCAAGCGAGGCCGCATATCCCGGAGCCAGATCATTGAGTTCGAATGCACCGATCAGGTTTGTACCTTTCGAGCCGTAGTATCCGACCGTGACGAGCGTGTCCTTGGTAAGCTGACGCTGGAGATCGAGTGACCAATGCTGCATATACGGCGTTTTCCAGTCTGCCTGAATTGCTCGTAGATTAGACACCGTTGTCGAAGCTGCAGCTGTACAGTTGCCGCCTGGCACAGGGTTGGCAATATTTACTCCCACAACCGAGCATGTAATTTGATAGGGGGGATTCAAACCGATGTGCTGGAGCAGTGTTCCGTTCAGCACTTGATCGTGATAGATGCCATAGCCCATGCGGATCGAGGTATCTCCACGTTTGAAGGGATCCCAAGCCAGACCGATTCGCGGAGCAAAGTCCGTCTTCGGGGCGTCTACGACGAACTTTCCATATGGAGAGGGTATGGGTGTACAGTTGAAGTTCGTCGGTCCGGTCTGATAATTCTGCGTATTCGCTATGATGCCGTTGCAGAAATTCTTTCCGGTTGCTGCGACGCGCGCACCCCCACCCGTAACAAGCGGTGCCTTTGCCGGATCGAACAGCTCCGGAACGAAATTCGTCAAACGGCCATTCTTGTCATACGGTGACCCAAAGAACGAGTACCGAACACCCATATAAAGCGTTAGATTCGGACGGAATTTCCATTCATCCTGAGCAAACCCTTCGAAGGTTTTCTGACGAAGATCCGCAGTGTAGTCGAAGGATGCCTGAGTGAACGATACGTTGGTACCAAGCAAAAAATTGGCCCACTGCTGCTGCGCCGTTGTGCCTCCAGTCGCCGTTGCGGCATTTGAGCCGCCTGGAGTATTGAAGCCGCTGTAAATGCCTTCGTTGCTACCGGCCAACGCATTCTCGTTCTTGCGGTAAAGAGAATAAATCGCTCCGAACTTCATCGTGTGGTTGCCTGATACCCACGTGATGGCACCATTCCAATTCTGCTTCCAGGAGAAATTGTCGTACGGTCCGAAACCCTGCAGGTTGCTAAACCCTGCACCCGAGATCGTCGGAACACGATCGCGCGTCACAGGAAATGGAAGCGGCGGTTGGATGGGCGAATTCTCGAGCGCGAGCAGGCCGATGTTGTGACTGAGGATCGCGCCGTAGCCGAACGTGTAGCCCGCCTCAATAAGAAAGTTCGGAGTGACCACGTACGTCGTATTAAAAGTGTGCGTCCTGCCCGGTGAGTTCGTCGACGTCAGCGAGACTCCCGGTAGGCCGGAGCCGCTCGAGAAGAGCGAGTTCGCATCTTCGGTAGGGATCGTATCCCGCTGGAAGCGATAGTACATCGACCAATCCTTGGTGATGCTCGTATCGACCTTGATGATCGACTGTCTGAACTTGGAGATATTGCGCGTGGGGAAGATCAGCCCGAATTGGCCATTGTTAGGCTCGGGAATATTGCGCCATATGAAGTCCACGTACTGCTGAGAAATCGGATTGATGTTCGGGAGTTGGCTGCCGACAGGCAGAACCGCGCCAGCATTACATGCGGTGCCGGTAGCCTGGAGGCAAATCGGCACAGTGAAGATACCGTTTCTCAGGGCTGTCGTCGGAACCGTAGAGCTTAATGACGGATAACGAATATCATCCCGGTTCTCGTTCGAGAAGAAGAAATATGTCCGTTTCAGCTTGCCGAAGTAGCCTTCGTCGGGCGATAGGTTTCCAAAATTGAGGAAGTAGATGGGACCGCCGACAGTGAAGCCGTAATTGTTATAGCGGAACGGCGACTTCTTCGCCTTGCCGTCCTCATTAACGCCGAGCGGTTTGGTCTGGTTGGCGAAATATGTGTTCGCGTTGAAGGCGTCGTTTCTGACAAATTCAAAAAAGCTACCGTGGAACTCGTCTCCACCGCTGCGGGTGATGATGTTCACCTGGCCGCCGCCGCTGCGTCCCGACTCGGCCGGGTAGAGCGATCGAAGGACCCTGAATTCGCCGATCGAGTCAACGCTCGGATACGCTTGGATAGTTAGGTTCGATCCGCGGTCCGTAATGTCGGCGCCATCTACGGTGAAAGTATTCTGACTCGAACGAGCACCGTTGACCGAGATCTGGATGGTATTCGCCTGACCGTCAGGATTCGTCGTGCCAACATAAACCTGATCGGAAAGATTGCTTGAAACACCGGGTGCAAGCGTAAGCAGCTGAACAAAATTTCTGTTGTTGATAGGCAGCTCTCTCGCCTGATCGCCGTTGATGACGGTTCCAACAGTTGGCGTACTCAGTTCCACAGAAACGCGATCAGCCTCGATCGTTACAATCTCGGCAACATCTCCAGCCGTCAGTTCGATCTCGACGTTTCGACGCTGCCCGAGATCGACCTTCAAGTTCGTCCTTACAGATTTCTTGAAGTTTGGAGCCTCGACGGTAACGTTATATATGCTTACAGGGACGTTTGCCGCGGTGAACTCGCCGCTTTCGTTTGTGGTGATCGTACGCACGACCTGATTATCTTTCGATGGATCCGTGACCGTAACCGTCGCGCCCGGAACAACGGCCCCGGCCGAATCTTTCACGGTTCCGACGATCGAACCATTTAGCTCCTGTCCAATTGCAAGGCCGCTAAGGCAAAGTGAAATTGCCATCGCGAGCAGAATCGAGGTCCATGTTTTTTTGCTTATCATAGTGTGCCGTCCTCTTCCTAAAAGTAAAAAACTAAGATTGCAGGTATAAGGATAATTTAGGTTTTCGGAAGTTTATCCAAATTTTCGTTATCGCTCCCGACGCAGA
>JBDTMK010000271.1:0-4858 GCA_039934315.1 Pyrinomonadaceae bacterium
CATGCATTTCGCGGTCAAAGACCTCGCACCGAG
The DNA here is from genome assembly GCA_039934315.1 of Pyrinomonadaceae bacterium. GTDB lineage: Bacteria > Acidobacteriota > Blastocatellia > Pyrinomonadales > Pyrinomonadaceae > OLB17. Next base: position 34 of record JBDTMK010000271.1, read on the forward strand.
CTTTTCCGGATTCTTTCGCGCGGTACATCGCGGTGTCGGCATCGCGCAGGAAATCTTCCGCCCCCCGATCGATCTCATCGGAAACAATTATCCCGATGCTGGCCGAACTGAAGACCTCATAGTTTCCGAATTTGAAAGGTGCCGTCAACTTTCGCTGAAGCCGGTCCGCGACTATCGTCGCGTCGCTGGCATCGTTGATCTTGTTGAGGAGGATCGTAAATTCATCACCGCCAAATCTCGCGACGATGTCGCTGGGCCGAACACAGGTCTTGAAGCGCTTCGCGATCCCCACCAGCAATTTGTCGCCGATCACGTGGCCGAGACTGTCGTTGATCACCTTGAACCGATCGAGATCGAGGAAGAGCACCGCAAATTTGAATTCCGGATCGGCCTTGGCCTTCTCGACGGCGCCGCGGAGATGACGCATGAACTCCGTCCTGTTGGGGAGGTCGGTCAGCGAGTCGTGCAGCGCGTTGTGAAGAAGCCGTTCCTCGGCGAGTCGACGCGATGTGATGTCGCGTCCGATACCTTGCACACCGACCGGCTGATCGTTCTGATAGATGAGCCGCGTGCTTAGCTCTAACATTACGCGATGGCCGCCCTTGGCAATGATCTCAAGCTCGTAGGAAGTCGGAAGCTCACCCTCGAGCTTACGCACGGTCATGCGCTGCGCGTACTCTAAATATTCCGGTGCGACGACTTCCGAGATCTGCTTCTTCAGCGCCTCGTCGCGTGAGTATCCCGTGATACGTTCGCCCGCCCGGTTGAGTGACGTGAATGTTCCTCGAAGGTCGTGCGTGTAGATCAGGTCGTTCGCGTTTTCGAAAAGATCGCGGAACCTGGATTCGCTTTCCTTCAGAGCCTCCTGCGAATGCTTTCGCTCCGTGATATCGCGGATGACGCTCGTGAAAAATCTGCGGCCGTCCTTATCATACTCTGCAAAAGATAACTCGAGCTCAACCTCATGGCCGTCGCGATGCAGGCCCGGAAGCTCGACGGCCTTCCAAGGGATGTTGCGTTTGCCGGAACCAAGGTATCGTTTCAAGCCGGCGTCGTGCATCGCTCGAAGACGTTCCGGAATAAGCATCGTCAGGCGTTCGCCGATCATGCTCTCAGCCGTATGGCCGAATATTTTTTCGGTTCCGGCGTTTACGAAAGAAATGATCCCGCGATCGTCGATCGTAATGATCGCGTCGGAGGCAGTCTCCGCAAGGGTTCGAAATTTCGCTTCACTCTCCTGGAGGGCCCGCTCAGCCTGTCTCCGTTCAGTGACGTCCCGAGCAATCCCCTGGACGCCGATTGCGACACCGTCTTTGCGGATGGTAGTGCTATTTATCTCAAGTGTCAGGCGACGTCCGTCTTTCGTGATGCAGTCCATCTCGTAACCAGTCTGCTCGACGCCTTTGATCTTTTTCTTAAGTTGCTGACGCGCCTTCTTAACATGATCAGGAGCAGCGATCTGCTTCATGTTCATTCGCAGAGCTTCCTCGCGCGGATAGCCGATCACCTCCTCGGCCGCGCGATTAAGGGAAATGTAATTGCCGTCGAGATCGTGAACGTAAATTATGTCGTTCGCGTTTTCGAATAGGTTCCGATATCGCGATTCGCTTTCCTCCAGATTTTCGATCGCGTGCTTTCTTTCAGAAATGTCCTGCCACATGACCATGCCTGCGAATATCTCGCCGTTCTCGTTGCGTACGGGAACAACATCGACCTGGAACCAGCCGTCAAGTTCATTTCGCTCGAAGCTTATATGCTCACCGGCCAGAGCTCGATGGTAGTAGCCCGCCCATTCATCCGCGATCTCTTTTGGAAACGCTTCCCAGAGAGTTCTTCCTTCGAGCAGGCTCTGCTCAAAGTTTCGAAGATTTAGCTGTTCGCCTTCGGCGAGTGTGTATCGAAGGTCGTGGTCGAAGAGCAGGACACCGGTTCCGGGAATGCTTTTCGCCAAAGTCCTATAAAGCTTTTCGCGTTTCTCGAGCTCGTGTTCGGCGAGTTTGCTCGCGGTAATGTCGGCGATCACGCCCTGACGGTGGGTAACAGCGCCTGCGGCATTGCGAATCAAACAACCGCGATCGCGAACCCAGTAGACAGTTCCGTCGGATGCAACGACGCGATATTCGTATTGAACCAACTTGCCCGTTAGTGTCGAATCTACTGTCTCCTCGAAAATCCGGTGCCTGTCTTCTGGGTGGATCACCCGTACCCACATGTCCGGATCTTTCAACCACTGATCCAGCGGATAGCCAAACATTTCGAAAGCCGGGCTGACGTAAATCGGGGTGTATGGCGGGCTGGGTTCGACGGCGTATAGGAGGACCGGGAGGTTCTCGATGAAGTCACCCGGCGGAGTGTTAGGGGTCAACGCTTTGTCGTCGGCTGCCTGACGGCGGCCTCCGTTTTCTTTGTTTTGGGTAGATTCGCTCGATCGGTTTTTGCGGATCATAAAGGGTGCGCAGGGGCGGAGCATGACGTATTATGTCACCCGGCACCTCACGAAATTTGTGATTTCGTCAGAAACACGGGCGGGCGAGAAACGGCTCTTTCTCTGATTAAATCTGATGCCTATTGACTTTCGACGGTCACGAGGGAAGTGAGGGACCGCGCAGCTTTTGCAAGCCTTGTTCCATTAAGAAAACTTCGACAACAACAGGCCCGATCCGTGCATCACATTATCGGTTGGAAGGCCGAGACTCAATTACCGACACAGGGTCGCGGCATTCCGTTCCTCCTCTTAACGCCTTGGGACAGCTTCATCAAGTTGTCCCTTTTTTGCGCCGATTCCGAAATCGAACAAAAGACGCTAGACTAAGAAACCGGGTCAGCCCTCCATCAAATTTATGAGATCAATCAACGCACTTTGTTTAGTCGTTTTGTTTTGCGCATTCACTTTCGCCCAGACGATGCCGGCGGACGCAGATCCAAAGATCTGGGCCCAAGCCATCAAGATCCATCGAAAGGCGATTATCGTCGATGGTCACAACGACATTCCCTCGCCGATGGTCGATGACGACTTCGATCTCGCGACGAGTTCGGTCGGCAAGTTTCACAACGACGGCGACCCTTTCCACACCGATCTCGCAAGGTTCAAGGCGAGCGGCATCACGGGTGAATTCTTCTCGATCTATGTTGGCGGCAATCGGATGGAGACGCATGATTCCATGCGGCGAGCGATGGAGATGATCGACTCAACATATCGCGAAACCGAAAAGCATCCCGGGCAATTGATGATGTGTACGACCGCGGACGAGATCCGGCGGGCGAAGAAAGCTAATAAAGTCTGTGCACTGATGGGGATCGAAGGCGGCTATGCGATAGAAAATTCGCTCTTCGTCCTCCGCGACTTTTATCGCCTTGGCATTCGCTACATGACGCTGACGCACAACGTCTCGCACGACTGGGCCGACGCGCACCGCGGTGAGGTTAAGAATAATGGCCTGTCAGCATTCGGAAAGGATGTTGTCCGCGAGATGAACCGCCTCGGAATGCTGGTGGATATCTCGCACGTATCGGTGAAGGTAATGAACGACGTGCTTGATGTTACGACGGCACCGATCATCGCGTCTCACTCGGGAGCTCGCGGCGTCAACGATCATACGCGCAACGTTCCGGATGATGTCCTCAAGCGGGTAGCCCAAAATGGCGGCGTCATCATGATCAACTTTTATCCGTCGTTCCTGGACGCACGGACAAACAAGGAAGAGAACGACCGAGCCACACGCCTACGTCCCCAGATCGAAGCGCTTAGCAAACAATACGGAACCAACACGCCGGGTTACAACGAGGCCGAACGAAAGTTATTCGTAGAGAATCCGATTTACATCGCGGACTACAAACGTATCGTCGACCATATTGACCATATCAAGAAAGTTGCGGGCATCGATTACATCGGTATCGGTTCCGATTTCGACGGGGTGCCTTTTCTCCCGGCGGGCATGAACGGTATGGAAGACCTGGCGCTTGTGACATATGAAATGCTCAAGCGTGGCTACACTGAACAGGAGATCCGAAAGGTCTTAGGCGAAAACTTCCTCCGTGCATTTTCTAAGGCGGAAAAAGTCGCCGGGAATCGGCAGATAAGCGGGCAGGGAAGTTTAACGAGGATCAAGTAAACACGATCGATCGGTTGGAAATGAATAAGGACCGAGGCACCCGCCCGGTCCTTACTTGATTGAACTCGGTCTCTTACTCTTCGGTGCTGTTTCGATTGCGGCCTGGCGAATAATTTATCCGCCTCGTTTCTCGGATGCGGTTACCGGCGACAGACCCTTCAACGATCTCATACCCCATCAAGGCGAAGATCCGGTTTTTTAGAAAGACCGGCCTGGCATTCCCGTACCAATCAACGCAAGATGCTCGGCACCCATCATTCGTGGATGTATTTTCTGCTTCCAGCTCACCCATCTCGGTAAGGTCAAGGCGGTCGTTTCGCAGGAACGTGACCGCGACCGATCCTTCAACCAAATGCTTATATCCGGCGCGTCCCTCTCGTGCGATCGGCAGACCGAGCATGCCCGAATCTTTTCCTATCGGTTTGTAGAAAAATCCGTGGCTGCGCAACTCACCTTGCGAAGCGTTTTTCCGTACGAAGCTCTCTTTCGCACGCACGTCGTCGTTCAACTGAATGGGCGAGAAATAGAGATCGCTACCGTTGGTGCCTATGACAACAGCATCGGTTCCCATCTGTTCGATACGGTCGACTCCATGCTTCAGCCAGAGCTCGTTGACGTCTCCGCTCGCGTAGCCGATAACAAAAAGATTAGCTGACGTGGTTTTCTCCGGCTGCCCCCAACCACTCCCGGTTCCGTATAGGAGGTGATCGCCG
>JBDTMK010000272.1:0-4850 GCA_039934315.1 Pyrinomonadaceae bacterium
TCTTCTTCTTTTGTAGAAAACTTTGCGCGGAAAAATCTTCCTCATGTAGAAAATTTTCAATGAAGGAATTTCACCTGCCCCAAGGCGTGAAACATAATTTCCAAATCGCGATGGTGATTTTATCGTCGCGATGGCCGCGAGTTTTTGCGCAGCGTGACCAGTATTGCGTCGCTTACTTTTCTCTCACCTTCTTTATCAGAAGGAGTGTTCACAACTTTTCCGTCGACATACATCGTCGTAGATCCACCGCCATCTAAATTCATCGCGTCAGTCGCGCCCAACGACAAAAGATATTCCGCAAGCTCCTGCAAAGTCATCCCGACACTCACGCCGGGCTGTCGTCCGTCCACGGCTATCATCAGAAACTTTCCGTCCTTTAGCTTTGCCACCGCCGTTCGCGGGTGTCGCATTTCGGCGAATGATTTACTGGCTTTTTCTTGTTCCCAAGTGATGTCTATCTTTCCGTTCTTAATGAGTTGGGGAACTCCATTCGTGACGTCGTCCGATATTCCTAAACCAGGTCCTGCATCGAGGTTTTTGATTTCGTCCATGAATACAAGGGGATCTGTATTTTGCCAGTCACCGTACTGGATCACGGCGCGAGATCCAAGTTTAGCTGCTTGTCTCAACCCATCCGCTTTCGAGCCACTCGCCGATATTACCAAGCCATTATTAGGTATTTCGTTGCTTCCGCCCGAATGTAAAATCTTTGTGATCCGACCACCTGCGATGACGACCTCAAGGCCATTCCCGTCCGTCAATGTAGTTCTACCGAACTCGGGAGTGTATATCACAGAATCATTCTCTCGCCTTTCGCGATTAACTCCGGAGATCGCAACTCGTCTATTCCGAATCTTGAGTGCGATCGAAAGAAGTGGTCGATCAAACCACGCTTGTGTAGTCGTCGGATAATTTTTGATCATCAAAGCGATTCGTCCATTGGTTGGCTCGCTGAGAAACTTACCATCTATCTTCAGGACACCCGCTGCATCGCCAGCCCAGATGCTGCTGTCGAGTCGAAAGAAGCCCCCGTTGATCGCGGCAACTGCGCCGTGCCGTGTTGCAATCGAAGAAGTAGTCTCGGTTCCGATCGCGCCATCGAGCGCGTGATGAACATCGAGGCGAACTTTTGAGATTAAATCCAGCCGGAGCAAATTTATTTTTATCGGGTCGCCGCTGATTTTTTGATCGACGTGAGCGTATTCGACGCCGTCGTGAATTGATTTCCAATCCTGCGCAAATATTGAACCGCACAGTGCGCAGAGAACGCCGATGAGCGAAACCAAGACGCGTAATCGGTCGAACATAAAAATACTAGAGCCGTTAAGTAGGCGGTCTTCGACCGCGTGTTGCGTTGGACGACGAGCGTCGGTCGGAGACCGACGGCTTAACGGGAATGTCTTTTTCATAACTCTGTGTACTCTGTGGCAAAAACTTTCTTATCATAACTTCAATGCATCGCATCAATGAAAGGGTTATCCAACTGGACGCCGGCGAACCGAATGTAAGCGCGCGGTACGTACTCTACTGGATGCAGATGTACAAACGGACTTCGTACAACCATGCTCTGACATTCGCGATCCGGAAAGCGAATGAGCTCAAACTTCCGCTCGTCGTCTATGAAGGACTGAAATATTACTACCCGTGGGCGAGCGATCGCATTCACACTTTCATTCTCGAGGGTGTCGGGGAAAAGCGGCGGGAGTTTGAGCGACTGGGTATTCGGTACATTTTCTATCTACAGAAAGACGACGACGCGCCGAAGCAAACTGTAGCCCGGCTCGCGCGTGATGCGGCGTGCATCGTCACGGATGATTACCCGTGCTTCATTATTCCTGAACACAACCAGAGGATCTCTGAACGCGCGCACATTCCTGTTTATGCAGTCGACTCAAACGGCTTGATTCCGATGAGCAAGTTTGAGAAGGAAGAATACGGAGCCTACACAATACGGCCGAAAATAAAGAAGCTACTATCGGATTATTTAAAGCCTTTCAACGAAGAAGCGGCAGACGCCAACGGGAGTAGGTTGGAAGTCGATTGCCCCGAGACGGAAATCAGGGATTCGAACATTGCGACGCTTGTCGCTGAATGCGACATCGATCATTCAGTAATAGCGTCCGACTACTATCGCGGCGGAACGGAAAATGGCCGCGCTCGTTTGCAGAAGTTCGTTCAAGAGATACTTCCCGATTATGAGACTGCCCGGAACAAGCCGGATCGTGACGGTTCGTCGCGTTTATCTTCGTATCTTCATTTCGGATTTCTCTCGGCGCTGGAAATTGCTCTCGCCGTAAACGACGCCGACGCGCCTCGATCGGCGAAGGACGCTTATCTCGAGGAGCTCATAGTGCGTCGAGAGCTTTCATTTAATTTCACAAATCACAATCGAAATTACGATTCGCTTCTGAGCCTTCCGGCTTGGGCTCAGAAAACGATGCGCGAACATGTCGACGACGAACGCCAATTCAATTACTCGCTTGAAGAATTAGAAAACGGCGAAACGCACGACGAGCTTTGGAACGCGTCGCAGCGCGAGATGGTCGTCACGGGCGAGATGCACAATTACGTGCGGATGCTCTGGGGAAAGAACGTGATCGCGTGGTCACCATCGTATGAGATCGCATTCGAAACGCTGGTGCACCTCAATAACAAATATTGCCTCGACGGCCGCGATCCTAATTCGTACGCGGGGATCCTCTGGTGCTTCGGAAAGCACGACCGCCCGTGGATGGAGCGGCCGGTGTTTGGAATGATGCGATATATGACGAGTGGAAGCACGGGAAAGAAATTCGATTCGAAGAAGTACATCGAGTGGACGAAGGGGTTGTAAGGACATCGAAATGTTTTTGCAAAGAAATAACGTCCTCTCTCCGTTAGGAGCGAAATGCTTGTAGAAACGACCTGATCATTACGACGCGCTCCACCATCAACTATTCACATTTCCTTGATACATCGTGCCGCAAAACTCCGCGTTAGCAGGCAGAGGAACATTACCGTTCCCGTTTCATAGGAGTTTTCATAATGATCAATCATATTTCTATCGCAGTTAACGACCCGGAAAAGGTCGCAAATGTCTTGGCCGAGCTTTGGGATGGAATGGTATTTCCTTTCCCGCCGGCACCCGGTTCGTTCTTTGTCGTCGCCAACGATGGTCGCGGTAGCGCCGTTGAGATTACGCCTGCAGGTACGGTGCTCGTGCCTGGCGAGGGCCCGCCTGATGAGAACGATCTGGACGTGGCGACCGAGGAATACGAAGCGAGGTTTGTCCAGAGCGAGCTCATGCCCAGATACGTCGCGACTCATTTGAACATCAACACTCGGAAGACCATCGACGAGATCCGCGACATCGCAAAGCGCGAAGGCTGGCGGTTTGACCACGGATGACATAGATAGAAACGGATCCAGAAAGATCTGAATTTTCAGATCGGCTTCTATCCGCTTTACTTGTGTCGTCCCCGGTCAAGTTTTCACTTTCCCGCAGGCGTCCAGGTTGTAGCTGTTCAAGAAAATCTATATTTTCAGACCGGCTTTATCCGATCATCCCCGGTTAATTCTTCGCCGGTAAATTTCCAGTTCCCTTTCCAGTCGTAGCACTCCGTTCCGCGAAAGCGCTTTTTGTAATCGTAGAACGATTCGCCTTCGTACGAGTAGCCCTGATAATAAAATTCTTTGCCGGTCTCGATGGCAAAGTCGATCTCTTTCAGCATCGTGAAAATGCCCAGGCCACGGCTGGAGAGGTCCGGGTCGAACATTCCATAGATCGCCGACATCGCGCAATCCCCGACATCGAAGTAACTCGCGGCAACCAGCTGGCCCTCAATGCGCACGTCCAGCTCGAAGGCTGCGCATGGCATAAGAGATGATGCGTCGACGAAGTCGTAGATCGATTCGGGTACTCCGTTTTTGAATCGGCGTTTGTGTTTCTCGAATAACGCGATCGATTCGTCGGTTATGCCGATGGGACAGATCTCAACGGACACGTCAGCATTTTCGCGAAGCACTCGGCGCTGACTTTTGGATGATGAGAAATTGTCGAGACGGATTCGAAGAGGAATTACGCGGCGAATGTCGGATTCGTAAATGCCAAGATTGTATCGAAAGAAGTTTGTTCCGAAATGCCGCCAGCCATCGCCGAGGAGCCTGTCGAGTTGCAGAGGGGTAATGCGGTCGGTGAGAAACTCTTCGTTAATGGGGGTGAAGTTAGGGTCCAGCATGCGAGCTAAAGGGCGCAGCCTCGACTGTTCGCTAGTTTTGCTGACAACTGACCGCTGACGACTGCTAGTGACTGATCTTCCCTTCCTGCGACGTATCGATCTGTGCGAGCTCGACACCCTCGTTGTAGAAGAAGATCTTCATCTGATCGAAGAGGAACTGGTGCGAGTCAGGATTCGAAACGTCGATGCCGAAATGATTTATCAGCTGCTTCTGTTTCTGCTGCCATTCGGCCCAGCAATCCTTGCAGATCTCGGCACCGATCTTCTGCCCAAGCTCCGTCGGTATCGGCGCGACGCCAAGCGGCTCGCTCTTGCCGCCACACTTTGCGCATTTAAATTTGTCACTTCCAAATAAAGCCATTATTTATTCCCAAACATTCCACCGAGGATGCTGCCGAGGCCACTGCCTTTGCCGCCACCTCCGCCCATAAAGCTGTCGATATAGCTCGAATACGGTGCCGGAACTTTTTCCTTCAAAAACTCCGCGACGGTTTCGACCGCTGTGCGGGCCTGATCTTCGGTAATACCTGCCCTCTCGGACACTCGCTTGATCAACTCTTCCATCGGTGAAAACCTCCGTGTTCGTTCTGTGCTTAGACTATCACGCGGGATGTCCGGATGTGAACGCAAACA
>JBDTMK010000273.1:0-4845 GCA_039934315.1 Pyrinomonadaceae bacterium
GCCGAAGTCTGATTTATCGACACCAAAAGCCCGACTCCGTGGGCTTCTTCCAGCCCCGGGTTCTAACGTATTCATTTTTTTGTTCGACAATCCGAGAATTCGGAGACACAAAAACCGCAGTTTCATCAGATAAACACAGGAAATTCCAAGTCCGGCGCTCACCCGCGTATATCTGCGGTCTCCGATAATTAAATCTCTAGAATCGAACCAAGATGCTGCCTCGGACGGCACGTCGATGCGAATTCAGCCTGAGGCTGCCCTCATCGCCGAGAACCCCGGTCTGAAAATCAAAAAGGTTCCGCGCGTCAACGATAGCTTCAGCGTGAAACGGGAGTCCGAGATTGGGCAGGCTCTGCGTGACCATGACGCTTAGGCTCGGGTCATAAATCGCAAGGCGCCCGAGGAACGGATCGATCGCAAAAACTGTGGCCTGTGGGGAAAGCCTAAAGACGGTCTTCACATTCGTGCCGGTTTTGAGATCGGCCTCGAACTGGCCGAAGAAGGTTTGGAAAATGTCGTTCTGAAACAACTCGGCCGGATTGGATATCGCCTCGTCGGACAGTTTCTGCCCGCTGCCCAAGCTATAACCAGCCGCCGTGCTGAAACGGCCGCTAAGCCGTCGTGAATAAACTATTCTAAAACCAGTAGCATTGCCCTGCTGGTTACCGACGAATTCAGTGAACTCCTGTCCGGCAGGTGAGTTGAAAGGCAAGCTCGTAAGGCCGACGCCGCGTCCGAGCGTAGTGTCGAAGAAAGCGTTCGCTTCGATACTTGAGTTATTATCGAGCACACGCTCTACCCCAAACTCCAGACGATTGCTTTTGTTCTGCAGCGGTTTGCCGGATTCGATCACGAAATCCTCGATCGATGCCGGGTCCCGGAAAATTACCTGGGTATCTTCAAGCTCGAGAGCTTTTGACCAGGTTCGTTCTTCGGTGTGACTTGTGTATGCGGACCTGAAACGGGTTTTTGCGTCCAGGTCAAACTGTAGCCCGAGCCGCGGGCTTATCGAAAAATCGTTGCCGCCGCCGATGAATCTCGCATAGTCCACACCAAAGACTAGGATCACGCCTTCGCGGACTTTCCACTCATCCAGAGCCTGGAAGGACAGTTGGCCAACACCTTTTTCTTCGCCGTCGCTGACGAATGATCCAAGCGAACCTATAGATGTATTTAGCCTAATCTGGTGGTCTTGAACCGGTCGAAACTTTGCCTGGACCTCGAAACGCTGCGGAGCGTTTCTTCCGATACCTGTCTGCCCGGCAAGGACCACCTCTGTGTCCTCGGAAACCGGGAGCAAAGTTGCGAAATTAAGGCCAGCATATGCACCGTCGTCGGATTCGGTAAAGTAGGTCTCAGCAATGGACTGTGAACTCCGTTTCGCCTCGTCCTCCTCGCCGGCATCAGCTGTCTCCTCGATCGTGACCCTGCTGTCCGCTGAGACCGGAATCTCCCCTTCGGTATTCTGATATATTGAGCGGCTCGTCTGGGCCGAACGAATGACCCACTTCGGATTATTACGATCGACTCGTTTTTCCGGGAGCGTGTTGCCGCTCCCCGCCCGCTCGAGCTTGAATCCGTAGACGAGCTGCGACGCACCGTTTATCTCTACGTCAGCAAGCGTGACAGGATTGAATCCCTGGGCAACGGCGAAAATCGTGTAGGTTCCAGGAAGGATCTTTGCCATGAAGCTGCCGTCAGCTGCTGAACGAACTTGTTTGAGTACCTTCGATGCCTTAAAGATCGCGACCGTCGCGTCCGCAATAGGGCTCCCGCCGTCATCACGGACCATGCCTTTGATAGTTCCGAGGTTTGCGGAGCTCTCACGGGTTATCGTGACCGACGGGCTCGTCGCAGCGTAGGCCGCAGAGGCCACCGCCAGAAACAGGACGATCAAATCACGGAATTTTCTTAAACTACTGAAACCCATTAATTGCGAAACTCCCCCAAACAATAGGATGTCGGGGAAAACTCGTTAGAACCGGAAACGAACAATTGGAACAAAATTGGTGATGTTCCGAGCGACACTTGTATTTTCAGAGCAATAATTAAATGTGTCAAGCCCCAAAGACATGTGTCGTTGGGCAGTATGATGCCGCCAACCTTGACAAAGTTTGCACCGCCGCTAGAATTAAAACCTGGCTTTTGGGCGGTATACGGAGACGTGGCTGAGTGGCTGAAAGCGGCGGTTTGCTAAACCGTTGTACTCCAAAAGGGTACCACAGGTTCGAATCCTGTCGTCTCCGCCATTCCAATGTCGAAAGCAGCAGCTGTCAAACCACGAGGTTTGATGGCTTTTGTTTTTAACCAGTGCGCAAAACCCACGTTATGTATGGGGTCGCGAAGGCGGGCCTCAATTGTGTTCTCTGGCTCATTGGGTAAAACTATTCGCTTATGACCGTACGAGTTCGTTTTGCACCGTCCCCCACCGGTTATCTTCATCTGGGAGCTGCAAGGGCGGCTCTTTATAATTATCTCTACGCCAAACAAACCGGCGGGAAGTTTCTGCTTCGCATCGAGGACACGGATCTCGCACGCTCGACGGCCGAGTCGACGCGATCGATACTCGAAGGTCTCGACTGGCTTGGCCTACACCACGATGAGGAGGTCGTTTTTCAATCCGACAATGCTGAGAAGCATCGTGCGATCGCGAAAAAACTGCTTGCCGAAGGAAAGGCCTATCGCGATTTCACTCCGAAGGAAGAGACAAGCGACAAGACCGTTAAAGAAGCGATCGTCGAGCGCGCACGGAAGGTGGATAAGAACATGCGCGACAATCCGTACCGAGTTCTTGCGGTGGAAGAAAGCGACGCGCGTGCGGCTAACGGCGAGCCGTTTGCGATCAGGCTGAAAGTTGCCGAAACGGGAAAGACTGTTTTCGAGGACGAAGTTTACGGCCTTCAGGAACGGGAATATTCCGATACTGAAGACCTTGTTCTTCTGCGATCCGATGGGCATCCGCTCTACAATCTCGCAGTCGTCTATGACGACATCGAGATGGAAATCACGCATGTCATCCGCGGACAGGATCATCTTACAAATACGCATAAACAGATTCTGATCTACCAGGCCCTCGGTGCCACGCCGCCGACATTTGCGCATCTGCCGCTGATCCTTGCACCGAATAAAGGAAAGCTCTCGAAACGAAAGCACGGAGAAGTTGTTTCGCTTACGACCTACCGCGATGCCGGTTTTATTCCTGCGGCGTTTCGTAATTTTCTCGCGCTTCTCGGATGGTCGGCCGGCGAAGAGAAGGAGATCTATTCGTTGGACGAATTGATCAAAAGATTTTCGCTCGACCATATTCATCGTTCGAATGCCGTCTTCAATTTTCAGGAGCACGATCCGCGTCACTGGACCGACGACAAGGCGATGTGGATGAATGCGGAATACATCCGAGCGATGCCACTCGGTGAGCTTTTGCCCCTTGTAAAATCAGAACTGAAATCGTCAAAGCTCTGGCGGGAGGAGTATGAGGATGACGAACGCGAGTGGTTCGAACGTGCGATCGATCTCATCCGACATCGCTTCTTTACTTTAAAAGATTTCTCGGCACAGGGCCGCGCGTATTTCAGTGAGGATTATGATTTTGATCCGGCGGCTATCGCGAAAAACCTCGCGAAGTTTCCGGACCTTCGCGATTGGCTTCCCGAACTTGCCGATCGGTTCGAGCCGATGGAATCTTTCACCGAACCCGAGATCGAAACAGCCGTTAAGGCGTTCACTGAAGAAAAAGGAACGAAGCTCGGCATCACCATGAACGGTGCCCGGACTTTGCTAACAGGCGTTGCGGTAGGACCGTCAATGCTCTCAGTATTTGAAACGCTCGGAAAAGAAAAAACGATAATGCGCCTGCGAAGCCAGGTCGCATGGAATTAATAGGAGATAAATGAAGGGATTTAAATCGAACATCGAAAAGGACACGCTCAAGAACAAGAATTTTCGAAAGGTTCTGTATACCTCGAAACACAGCCAGCTCGTCCTGATGACTTTGGAGCCCAAGGAAGAGATCGGTGCAGAAACGCATCCCGAGAACGATCAGTTTCTTCGTTTTGAAGGCGGTCGTGGACGCGTCGAGATCGACGGCAATAAATACACGGTAAAAGACGGCGATGCCGTTATCGTTCCCGCGGGTGCAAAACACAACGTCATAAACACGTCATCGAGCGAGACGCTCAACCTTTACACGATCTACTCCCCGCCGCATCACAAGGACCAAATCATTCGCAAAACTAAAGAAGAGGCCGAAGCGAACGATGAGGAATTCGACGGGAAGACTACAGAGAAAATGAAGAAGTAAGGATCCTCCCGAAAGAGCGTCCTTAAGAACTGCCTCCGCCGCAAGGGTGGAGGTTGCCGGCCTTCGGCAATTCGGCTTTACGTCACGCCCGCACTCGAGAGAGGGCTAACTAATCACACATCTCACACCTCAATGATCCGCCTCTTCACCGGCGACGACAGCACAATTGTCGTTGTGGTGATTCCGTAAGGAACAAGCCGGTCGATCACCTCCTGCAGATGCTCGACCGATGAGACGGCGACTTTCATAATGAAGGAATCCCCGCCCGTCCCGCGATGACATTCGAGCACCTCATTCGACTGTTCCGCAACCTCGATGATGTGACTGTAATCGACACCGGTGATGCTCATCCGCACAAATGCCGTTATCGGTAAGCCGACTTTTGCGGTGTCGATCTCGGCGCTGTAGCCCGCTATAACGCCGGAGTATTCCAACTTCCTTACACGCTCGATCACTGCTGGCGTCGTTAACCCTACCCGCCGACCGAGCTCGGCATAACTTACTCGAGCGTCCTCCTGCAATTCTTTCAAGATTTTTCGGTCAAT
>JBDTMK010000274.1:0-4826 GCA_039934315.1 Pyrinomonadaceae bacterium
ACTTCGCACAGAAAGGCAATCGCAACATGCAGGTCATATTGATCCTGTTGACGATGTTTTTCGGTGCCGTCTTCCTTGGTGTCAAGGCGATCGAATATACGGACAAGTATAACCACGGTTTTGTGCCGGTCACGGGCTGGAACAAAAAGATAAAGGCTGACGCCGCGGAACAGCACGGAGCGTCGAAGCCGTGTTGGGAAGTCGATCACAATGCGCCGGCGGTTGAACATCCGAATCCGCACGGCGACTTCCAATGGGCGGATTGCTCGCTAGTCAAACAAGCGCTCGATGAGCAGGCTCGCGATCCCGAGGGAACCTACCTGACTCAAGCGGAGCGACTGGGATATTTTTCCAACAACCAGATCGACCCGAACAAGTTTCGCGACAAAGTCCGTATATTTTTCTGGATATATTTTGTCATGACCGGACTGCACGCACTCCACATGATCGTCGGTCTCGGGCTGATGACGTGGCTTGCGTGGAAAGCCTGGAGGGGTACATTCGGTCCTGATTATTTTGCGCCGGTCGAGATGTCCGGCCTTTATTGGCACTTCGTCGATATCGTTTGGATATTCTTGTTCCCCTTGCTGTATTTGCTGGGGCGGCACTTCATGCATTAGCTGCGATGGGGTTTCAGCCTTTCGCAAACGAACCGGAACGTCGTTCCAACTTTCGGAGAATTAAATGTCGGATAAACACATTGAATCAGGTGAAGGTCATATCGGGATCCCCGGATACCTGGGAATATTTGGGATTCTGGTCGTCGGTACGATCGCGACGTATTATGTGTCCAAAGTCGATCTCGATTTTATTTTTGCAGGTGCAAATACACTCGTCGCTCTGCTGATCGCGTTCACGAAAATGACGTTTGTCATGCTTTTCTTCATGCACGTCTATTGGAGCCCGAAGCTTATCTGGCTCGCGGCAATTGCGAGCTTTTTCTGGCTCGCCATAATGTTTGCGTACGTAATGCAGGATTACCTGACGCGCGGGCCCGGAACCTTCGGCGCATAAAGTAAAAATAAGACCAGGAGAACGCGGTAACGAGGCAAAAGTCTTTCGTTATCGCGTCTTTTATTGGGTTAGGATTATCCCTTTCAGCGTGGTATTATTTTCGACTTGATACGTCTTGGCCTTTTATTCCGCGTGTAATCTCGGGGCAACAAGCAAATATTGAACGGCATCGACAACTGAACATGTTCGGTAGAAATCGCACTACGCAATCTTACACTCTTCTTTTTTTCCTGACGGCCATGCTTTTGTCGGGGTGCAGTTCACTCGTCAAAACGGCAGACACGACGCCGACACTTCTGAAATCAGAGGACGCGACGCACGCTCAGCTGATGGCAGAAGTGAATCGATATGCGCGCGTTGCTTCGATGCGGGCGAAAATGGATCTCAAATTCGAGGACAATTCGTTTGCACAATTTGGCAGCAAGGAGGTCTACCGCGCCGCGGACGGCGAGGTTGTAGTTCAGCGTCCGGCCAGCATCCTTTTGAAAGTCTCCGTTCCGGTAATCAAGAGCGATGTTGCTCAGATGACCTCGGATGGCGAGAAATTTCGTGTAGCTATCCTTCAGGACGGCGGCAGCGGAAAATACAAGAAGTTTGTCATCGGCACCAACAACGCTGATTATTCGAAGCTGCAACAGTCTCTCGATGAGGGCGACGGCAAGGTGATGAAAAACGTGAACGCGTTCGCCAACTTGCGACCGCAGCATTTCACGGACGCCATGCTGGTTCGTCCGACAGACGAAGGTCATTTGTATACCCAGAGCACCATTTTCCAGATCGAGGAAGATACGTCCCAGTCCAAGAAATCTCCCTTGCGCCGCGTGACTCGCGGATACTACTTACTCGACGAGTTTGCGAAAGGCACCAACGGCGAGTTGGTAATTTCCCGGCGCTTCTGGTTCGACAGGGTCGGCGGAATCCGTCTTGCGCGGCAGCAGTTATTCGATATGCGGGGTGAGATCGAGTCGGATATCGTTTACGGAGCCGAAGGGAACCTGACAAACACCGGTGAATATACAAAGCTTCCGCTGCAGATCATCGTCACGCGTCCGCAGGAAAAATATTCGATGAAGCTTACCTATCAGACACCGGAAGCGGTGACGATCGGTAAAACTTATCCGGCGACGGCTTTCGTCCTGCAAAACACGTGGGATCTGCAGGAAGTCGATCTGGACAAGAAGCTTCAGGAAGCGATCGGGGGCCGTCCCTTGAACACAAATCAGAACACCGCGACGACAAAATTCCAGTAGTGAAAACTGTCTTACGAACGGAAAATCTAACTAAGTCATATTCGATAGGCAAGCTCGAAGTTCCGGCTCTCCGCGGTGTTTCGATCGACATTGAAAAGGGTGAATTCGTCGCGGTCATGGGCCCGTCGGGTTGCGGAAAATCGACCTTGCTCCACTTGCTCGGCGGGTTGCTTTCGCCGACCACGGGTTCGATCCTTATCGACGGCGAAGATCTTTCGAAAGTATCTGATGCGCAGCGAACCGACATTCGCCGCCGCAAGATCGGCTTCGTATTTCAGCGATTCAATCTTTTCCCGACACTTTCCGCCGAAGGCAATCTCAAACTTGCAGAGAAGATCCATTCCGGAAACGGTAAGTCCGATGGTACAAATCGTCGAGAAGTACTGCGACTGCTTCGGCTCGAAGATAAAATGCATCACAAACCGCTCGAGCTTTCCGGCGGCGAACAGCAGCGTGTGGCTCTTGCCCGTGCGATCATAAACAGTCCCGCAATAATCCTTGCCGACGAGCCGACTGGAAACCTCGATACTGAGAATTCGAAGATCGTGCTCGACATGTTCCGCGAGTTGAACGAAAAGTATAAGCAGACGATCATTATGATCACGCATAATCCGGAGGCCGCGGCAGTATGCTCTCGAATTATCCGGATGCGGGACGGGTTGATCGCCGACTGACATGGATCTGCTGAAAAAATTCATCCTTTGGAACTACAGCCGCGAAACGTCGGTGTACGTCATCTTTTGCCTGCTTATAGTCGCCTTCATCTTCCTGACGCCGAAAGAATGGTTCCATCGAAAGGATTCGTTTGCAACGCAGACCTCGCGTCTTATCGTCAAACAATCTGATTTCTCTCCCGAGAAGGCGATTCTCGAGCAGCGAGTTAGAGACCTCTCGGGAAATCCGGCGGCCGAAGTCGTTGATTGGCGCAAGCGCCTGACGGCGAATGGCGAAACGGTGTACGAGATTGATATTCGGTAATTTTTGGATAAGTATATAAAACTCAAGTCAGAGGCTAGGATTCAGCCTCACTTTTTTGTTAAGGAGTAATGTTTTTATGAGTAAGTATTTAAGAGTCGTACTCCCGGCGATCGCTATTTTATTTTTGTTCAATGCTCTGTCAACGGCGGTTTCAGCACAAACCGGCGTGCTCGGAGAGATCCTGAAGCGTATGGACAACAACAATAGGTCGCTGACGAGTTTGAAGAGCAATATCAAAATGGACAAATTCAATGCTCAGCTCGGCGAGCATGACCTGACCGAGGGAGACCTCAACTATCTTCCAGGTAAAACTGAAAAGGAAATTTACGTCCGCATCGACTGGACGAAACCGGTTGCGGAATCTCTCGCGATAGCGAACGGAAAGTATGTACTCTACCGCCCGCGCACAAAGCAGGCGATCGTTGGAAAGGTGGACAGCACTAAGGGAAACTCTAAATCCGGCGGAGCTCTTGCTTTCATGACGATGAGCAAGGCCAAGTTGAGAGACAACTACGACGTTAAATACGCCGGAGAGGAAACGGTGAATAGCGGAGCCAAAACGTTCCATCTCGTCCTCACGCCGAAGAAAGCTAACAGTTACAAATCGGCAGATCTCTGGGTTGACTCGAACGGAATGCCTGTACAGGCCAAGATCATGGAGAATAACAACGATGCGACGACAGTGCTTCTCTTAAACGTTCAGCGCAACGCGACAGTGAAGGCCAGCGTCTTTAAGATCGATCCGCCAAAGGGAACCTCGATCGTGCAAGGATAATTTGATAAGTGATCTGATTGTGACAAAGGGCTTCGGCACGACCGAAGCCTTTTCTCTTGGTTTGAAAAGGGTAGGTTCAACTTCTATAATTACAGATTCGATTCGACGCCAGTTATTTTGATCAATGCCCAAAGCAAGTAGTTTCAGCAGGTTCACGCGAGGCGTCCGACACACCGTTCGGGCGTTCGCATCGACAAAACATCCGGTGCTGGTACATATCGTACCGATGCGGCGTTGTAATTTGTCGTGCACCTACTGTAACGAATACGACAAGACAAGTGATCCGGTGCCGATCGATGTGATGCTCCGGAGGATCGATAAGCTTGCGGAATTCGGTTCGTCCGTTATTACCATTTCCGGCGGCGAGCCGATGATGCACCCGGAGATTTACGAGATCATTGCGCGCATTCGTCAGCACGGGATGATCGCCGGGCTGATCTCGAACGGCTATTACTTCCAACCGGAGAAAGTTAAGAAGCTGAACGAAGTAGGGCTGGATTATCTCCAGATCTCCATCGACAACGTAACTCCGGACGACGTTTCCAAAAAGAGCCTGAAAGTGCTCGATAGCAAGCTCGTCAATCTTCGCGACTACGCGAAATTCAAGGTGAATATCAATTCCGTCGTGGGGGGCGGTGTCGCGAATCCGGACGAGGCTTTGATAATTGCGAACCGTGCACGCGAGCTGGGATTCTCCTCGACCGTTGGCGTCATTCACGACGAGATGGGTTTGAACAAAGGCCTTACCGATCGTGAGAAAGAAGTTTACAAAGAGATCAAATCCAAAGGCACACGATCATACGCGCGTT
>JBDTMK010000275.1:0-4805 GCA_039934315.1 Pyrinomonadaceae bacterium
CCTTCTCCGTCATTGCTGGAACAAGCGTGATGGCGGTTGCACCACTACCGATGACCACGACGCGCTTTCCTGAGTAGTCGAGATCTTCCGGCCACTTCTGCGGATGAATGATCTGCCCACGAAATTGTTCTACGCCGGCCCACGCGGGCGTGTATCCATTTTCGTAATCGTAATAACCGGTGCAGAGAAATATAAAGCTGCACGTGAATTGTGAGACGCCGTCTTTCGTCTGCGTTTGCAGCGTCCAGCGAGCGTGATCCGATGACCACGAGGCCTCGGTGACGCGGTGACCAAAACGTATCTTCTTGTCGACTTGAAACTCGGCGGCCGTGTCGCGGATGTAGTTGAGAATAGCCGGCCCGTCGGCGATCGCCTTCGCATTGCGCCACGGGCGAAACCGGTAGCCGAGCGTGTACATGTCCGAATCGGAACGAACGCCCGGGTACCGAAACAGGTCCCACGTACCGCCACTCGCATCGCGCGCTTCGAATATGACAAAACTTTTCTGAGGGCACGCCATGCTAAGCTGGCACGCCGCCCCGATGCCCGAAAGGCCGGAACCGACTATTACTACGTCAATATGCTCCATAGCTCTTCGGTCATAATAGTTTGTTCCGCCGGGAAAAAGAATTGCGGAAACCTTTGAACGCATGTGGTCGTAAGGTTGGCTGACCACCACTTCCGCTTCACTATGCACATTCTCGAAACCCGCGATCTCGTCCATTCATTCTCGAGCGATGAGGTCGTCTTGAACGGCATCAGTCTGTGTGTCGAGGAGTCGAGCATCTACGGCTTTCTCGGCCCGAACGGCGCGGGTAAGACGACGACGCTTCGACTCGTCCTTGGTCTATTAAAAAAACAAGAAGGCTCGATCGAGATCTTCGGCGAAGACTTCGGCAAGAATCGGGTCAAAGCTCTTTTCAAGATCGGCTCGCTGATCGAAAGCCCGTCGATCTATTCCCGCCTGACTGCCGAAGAGAATCTGTGTCTGCTGCAAAAGGTTTACCGGTGTCCGAAGTCTCGAATCGGTGAAGTCCTGGAGCTTGTCGGTCTGGCGAACACGGGACGAAAGAAAGCCGGCGAGTTCTCGCTCGGCATGAAACAGCGTTTGAGTATTGCGATCGCGCTACTGAACTCACCGACGCTGCTGATCCTCGACGAACCGACAAACGGCCTCGATCCGCACGGGATAATCGAGATCCGTGAACTGCTTCGACGGTTGAACGAAGAGAACGGAATCACCATCGTCATCTCGAGTCATCTACTGTCGGAGATCGACAAGCTCGTTTCACACATCGGCATCATCAACAAGGGTCGGATGATGTTCCAAGGAACGCTGGAGGAATTAAAAGAGAAGCAGCAGCAATCGATCTCGGTCGTCTTTGAGACGAGCGACGGTGCCAGAACCCGCGAAGTAATGATTCAAAACGGCATCGATGCGGAATATCAAAATGGCCGATGCACTTTGCCTGCGTTGCCGAAAGAAACTATTGCCGCGATTAATCGTCAGTTGGTCTTAAAAGGCGTGGATGTGTTTGAAGTGAGTGTCGTGAAAAATGATCTCGAGCGGATATTCATGGATATGATCTCTTGAGATTGTCGAGACTGTAGAGTCTATCGAGTCTGTTAAGTCGGCAGGATTGTCGGGTCGAATCTGGGTCGCAGCACCAAAGGTGCGTCCTAATTTAGCCAGCGGCAACGCCCCTGCGAAGATCGTTTTGAAATCGCGCACCAACGGTGCGGCGTAAGGGTGACGATAGTGTAGATTACTTCGCCGCTTTGCGGCTTTGGCGTGAATTGGCCCCTCCAGGGGCGTTGCCCCTGGCTAGATTACGCCGCACCTTTGGTGCACAGACGATCACTCATCACTCCGATCGACTCGGCCTCTTCGAAAGACTCGAAAGACTCGACAGACTCGACGGACTCGACAGACTCATGACTTTCCTTAACAGCTTCCAAAGCGAATGGCTCAAGACAAAACGCAGTCTCGCGTTTTGGATGGTCGTCATTGGCGGATTTTTTACGCCCGCGATCATCATCGTCGCTCGGCTTATCAACCACGCCAAAGTCCCCGAGCTCTATTCCTCCGAAAGCTTCTGGGACATGCTGTGGAAGAACTCGTGGGAATCGATGGCTATATTCTTTCTGCCCCTCGGAGCGATTCTTTCAACCAGCCTCATTGCGCAGATCGAGTACAAGAACAACACGTGGAAGCAGCTTCACACGCTGCCGCTTTCCTACACGACGATCTTCTTCACCAAGCTCGCCGTCATCCTCGTGCTCATGCTGCAGTTCTTCGTGCTCTTCAACATCGGGATCTATCTCTCTGCTGTCGTTCCATATCTGCTCATCAGCGGCACGCCATATCCGGCGCAGTCGTTCCCATATGATCATTTCCTGCTCGAGAATCTTCTCTACTTCGTCGACACGCTCCCGATCGTCGCTCTCCAATATCTGATCGCGTTGCGTTTCAAAAACTTTCTCGTGCCCGTCGGTCTCGGCTTCGTCTTCTGGGTCGGTGCGCTAGCGGCCCTGTCGTGGAAATTTGGCTACATCATCCCCTACACATATCCGATGTACAACTACCTCAAAGCCGGCGTCGAGACCAAAGCGGCGGTCCCCGACTTCAACATCCACATCCTTGCCACCGGTTATTTTGTCGCGATCACCGCTGTGAGTTACGTGTTGTATCTGACGAAGAAAGAGAAGGGGTGATTAAGTCGTCCTCAAGTTTGAGCACAGCGCTCGATACTCGCAAAAGGTAGGGAAGGCGTTCACACTTCGGCGGTATCTCGGCGTGGCCGGTACAGCCAAGCGAAGACAGTCGGCGTGACGACGAGCGATAAAATTAACGCGAACGCCAGACCGCCAATGACGGCGATCGCGAGGGGTTGGAGCATCTCGGCTCCAGAGCCGATCGCGACTGCGAGCGGGGCCATTCCGAGGATCGCGGCAAGTGAGGTCATCAGCACCGGACGAAACCGGCGCCGGCCGGAGAGTATCAAAGCTTGCGTCAGATCTCCGGTCGACGCTAGATTTTCCTCGACGGAGTCGAGCATCAGGATCCCGTTCTTTGCGACGATGCCGACGACCATGATCATCCCCATCAGACTGACGACATTCAACGTAGTTTTCGTGATGAAGAGCGCGAGCAGCACGCCGTTGAGAGCGAGCACGGCGCCGACGACGATCGCGAGCGGATGCGCAAACGAACGGAACTCAACGAGCAACACGAGAAAGACGAGCACGATGGCGACGAGCAGAGCGAGGACAAGCTCGCGGAAGGACGCCTGCTGCTCGGCGTACAGTCCGCCGTACTCGATGGTCATTCCGGCAGGAAGCTTGATCGATGTCGCGAGCTGCTTCTTGATCTCGCGGATCGCGCTCCCGAGATCAGTGCCCGTAACACGGGCCGTCACCGAATCAGTCTGACGAAGTCCATCACGATTTATTTCGGTCTGGCCCTTGTCGTATTCGATCGCCGCCACCTGATCGAGCCGAAACATCGCACCGGTCGACGAACGTATCTGGAGCGCTTGCAGATTCTCGATCGAACCGCGTGTCTCCGGCGGGAAAGTGACTCGGACATTCACGGGCCTGCCGTGCTGCAGGATGACCGATGTCGTCGTGCCGGTGAGCGCAGTTTCTACCGCCGACGCGATGTCCGCCGCAGAAACGCCGAACCGCCCAGCGAGCAGAGGATCGATCTTGAAAGTCAGCGCCGGGCCGCTGACAATGATCCCCGCATTCGTGTCGACGACGCCGGGGATCTTCCCGATCACGGCTTCGACTTCCTCGGCCTTTGCGTGCAGCGCTTCCTTGTCGTCGCTGAAAAGTTTGATCTCGATAGGCTCCGGCGAGCTGGTCAGATCGCCGACAAGATCCGATAGAATTCCGACGAACTCGACCCCGAGCGCGGGCTCGCTCTTTTCGATATCGCCGCGCAGATCGTCGATCACTTCCTCGGTTGTGCGCGAACGGTTCGACTTTAACTTGACGAGAAAATCTCCGGTGTTCGGTTCGGTGATCGATAGCCCAAGCTGCAAGCCCGTGCGTCGCGAATAACTTTCAACTTCGGGCGCCTCGCGGAGCATTTCTTCGACGTGCTTGAGTATGCGATCCGTTTCGTCGAGCGATGTTCCGGGCGGTGAGATGTAGTCGAGCACGAACGCTCCTTCGTCGAATGCGGGAAGAAACTCAGTTCCGAGCCGCGTGTAGACAACGTACGAAACGGCGAGGATGACGACGCATGCGATGAGCACGATCAACTTGTTCGCAAGCGAGCGTTCGAGCAGCCATTCGTACGGACGCAGCAGCACGCTCAGGAACGGCCCGATCTCGCCATGCCCCTCGTTGTCGCGCACCTTCACAAATTTTTCGGCGAGCACGGGCGTCAGCGTCAGTGCGAGCACGAGCGATGTGATGAGCGCGACCGACATCGTAAGCGCGAGCGATCGAAAGAAGACACCCGTCACTCCGGTCAGAAACGTGAGCGGCAGAAAGACGACGACCGGCGTGATCGTCGAACCGATGATCGGGACCGTTATCTCAGATACGGCGCGCTGCACCGCGACGACGCGCGATTCGCCGTGGAGCATGTGAGTGTAAATATTTTCGACGACGACGATCGCGTCGTCGATGACAAGACCGATCGCGGCGGCGACACCGCCGAGCGTCATCAGATCGAATGACAGTCCGACGAGATACATCGCGAGAAACGTAACGAGGATGGTTACCGGTATAACAAGGATCGCGACGAGCGTCGTGCCGATGTTTCGGAGGAATGCCCAGAGGATGATGACCGA
>JBDTMK010000276.1:0-4796 GCA_039934315.1 Pyrinomonadaceae bacterium
AAATCCTTCGTTCACGGAACGCTTGAAAAATTCCGGATTCATGTCAACGATCTTAGCTTTCTCTTTCAGATAGTCGTTGAATTCAAGAGGATCCAGCTCCTCCTGCTCGAGATGCTTCATCTTCTGGTTGTAAGCGAGCCGCAAGAATTGCGAATTCGAAACACCGGGCACTTCGACCGGATACTGAAACGCCATGAAGACCCCGCTTCGAGCGCGTTCGTCAGGTTCGAGCTCGAGAAGGTTCTTGCCTTCATACAACACTTCGCCCGAGAGCACCTCGTATGACGGATGGCCGGCGAGCACTTTCGACAAGGTCGATTTACCCGATCCGTTTGGGCCCATGATCGCATGAACCTCGCCTGTTTTGACCTGAAGATTCAGGCCCTTCAAAATTTCCTTGCCGTCGATTCCGGCGTGCAGATCTTTTACTTCAAGTAGCATTCTCTTTATTTCAACTAGTTCTCGACTTTTCCAAACTTCTCTTTCAATTTGGCTAACTTCGCTTCGTCTTCCACATAAAATTCCAGATAGCCGCAATCCGTACAGACCAAAAGTATTGTCTTCAGCCACGGCACCGTCCAGATATCGACCACGATCCCGTGCGGATTGCCAGTGTTGCCATAGATCTCGGTCCCATGGCATTTAGGACAAGTCCCGCTTTTCATTGCATATCCTTCTCCATCTCCAACCCGCCCATGTTGTGCCACTCTTCGGGTTCGGTCTCTCTCAAGACGTGAAATCCATTCTTCTCATAAAGCCGTTTCGCACACGGAAGAACGTGCGTAGTGTACAAGTACATCCGTTCGAATCCGCTCTCGCGAGCAAACGCTTCGAGCGGCTCCAGCAATCGCTGGCCGATCCCGTGGCCCTGGGCGTCCGGCCTTACCGCCATGCTGCGAACGTAAAAGCGATCCGGCTCGGCCATCCCGGAAACCGTTCCGATCATCGCGTCACCATCCATCGCAACCCAGATCGGGCCTTCCTCGAATCGGCCGCGGACCGTGTCCGTGCTCGGTGTGGTGTATTCGAATGCGCCGGGTGTGTACTCGGCCTCGAACATCCCAAAAGATTCGAGCAACAATTCAGAGATCGCTTCCGACTCGTCCGGCCGTGCAAGTCGGTATTCGATGTTAAGCTCCGACGCTTTTTTCGCTTGCAACATAGATCTCCCCTTTCATGAACAGCACGGCGTGACCGCCGATCTTCACCCGGTCGCCTGCAAATTCACAAAACAACTCGCCGCCCCGTGCTGAAACCTGCCGTGCGAACAATTTGTCTTTGCCAAGTTCTTTCGCCCAGTAAGGTATCAGCGAACAATGGATCGCCCCCGTGACCGGATCTTCAGGAATGCCGATGCGCGGTGCGAACATTCGTGAAGCGAAATCGCAATCCTCGCCTTTTGCGGTAATGATGATCTCGTCATACGGAAGCCGCGCGATCTGTTCCATATCGGGCGTTAGCGACCTGACTTCTTCTTGATTTCGCAAAAGCATCATCAGCATATTGCCCTGTGTTTCCCAGCTCTTCAGCGGCTGCACTTCTACGTCCGCGAGCTCGGGTCGCGTTTCGATCTCAGTAATCGGATAAGCCGGGAAATCGAGAACCAGCATCTCATCCTTTTTTTCTACGCTCAGCTCACCGCTTCTATAAGAATGAAATCGAATGATCGACGGTTCCAGTTTCAACTCGTCAAAAATTACGTGAGCGGAGGCGAGTGTCGCGTGTCCGCACAAATTGATTTCAACTTTCGGGGTGAACCAGCGGATTTCATATCGTTCGCCTTTCTTTACAAAGAACGCAGTCTCCGCCAGATTATTTTCCGCCGCGATATCGCGCATAGTCTCGTCCGGCAGCCATTCCGTCAGTGGTACGACTGCCGCAGGATTTCCACCAAACGGTCTCGAGGTGAATGCATCGACTTGAAATATTTCCAGTTTTATTTCGCCACCTTTATTTCCTGTGTCTCAAGAAAGCCCAGCTCGCGCTCATCGCGACGCCACTTCATCCATCCCCGAACGTGCAGCCCGAAGAAAACGCCGCTTCCAAATATCAGGGCCGTGCTCGAGATCATAAAACCAACTACCATCCAACTCAGACTGGCCATCATCATTATCAAAAAGCCGTAGCGATTCTTGCTGCCGATCAAATAGACGCCGGTCAGTCCGCACACTGTAGCCAGCCAATCTATTCCGAAGAATTGCATTTCTTCTTGAGATCCTCTCCTGCGATGCGAAGGGCTGCCGCGTCTTGCGGCAGACGGTTGTTTTAGTCTGATCCGGGAACACTTCCTTCCCTTCTTACCCGCCTCTCCCCGCTCGACGTAATGACCGCCGCAATCGCCTGGATCTCGATCTTCGTATCGAAATGCAGGTCCTTGACCGGAACGATCGCACGTGCCGGCCGATGCTCTCCCATCACCCGGGCGTACGTCTTATTTACCGCATCCCAGAGACCCATATCGGAAACGTAGATCGTCATTTGAAGTACGTTATTGAGATCGCTGCCGGCTTCATGAAGTACAGCTTCGACATTTCTCAACGCGAGCTCCGTCTGTTCTTCGATCGCACCCGAGAAGGGCTGACGGGTTTTGAGATCCATCGGCAGTTGACCCGACACGTATACCAGGCCGTCATGCACAATGCCCGACGAATAATGCCCGGCAGGTTTCGGCGTGTCCTTCAGATAAATCGACTCCATAGATCAGTTCGCTCCCGTGTATTTCAATGCCAGCATCGTCATGTCGTCGTTTCGGGTCGCTCCGTTTCGGAATGCCGCAATAGAGTTCACGCATGTCTGCAAAAGGCCGGTCGGATGTCCAACCGCCGATCCGTTTATCGATTCGCGCAAACGATCGGCGCCGAATTCCGTTCCATCGTTGTCGTTCGCTTCGGTCACGCCGTCAGTAAACAGCAACAACGTCTCGCCCGGATTCAGACGAACGCCGCTCGAGATAAAACTGCTGTCCGAAAACATTCCCAACGGCAATCCTGATGCTCCGAGCTCGATCGATTGATCTCCACCGACGATGATCGGCGGCAGATGGCCCGCATTGCACATCTCGACTTCGCCATTCGCGTTGATCTTACCGACGATTAGCGTTGCGTACTGATTTGCCAGCGTGCTCTCGGCAAACATTCGGTTCGCACGTGACAACAGATCGCAAAGCTCGAGACCGAGAGGAACGAGCGTATGAAACATCGCGTGCAGGTTCGACATCAGGATCGAAGCCGCCATTCCTTTACCCGACACATCACCGAGGATGAAATACAATTCGCCATCGTGCGGGATCAGATCAACGTAATCTCCGCTTACTATTCCGGCCGGATGGTACGCAAAGTCCGCCTGCCAAAATTCGGAAGAGAAATTTGATTTTGGCAGCAGCCGCTTTTGGATCTCCGCGGCGAGCTCGAGATCGCGCTGTATGTCGTCAAGCTGCTTCTGCGTCAGATCGCCGAGACACAATCGAATAAGCGGGTCAGCCACGAGTCGCTCGGGCTCTATCGGATCGTGACACACTTCGCAGAGACCATACGTTTCCTTACCGAACCGCAGGAGCGCCGCATCGACCTCGCCGAGCAGACGCGAGACATCAGCGGCGAGCAAATTCTCGAATTGCGCATCGCGAAGTCTCTGCTGCCTCTCGAGCAACTGCTCGTACAACATCGTATCGAGCGGCGGATCCAATACCGGCTCTCTTGCTTGTGCTGCGTCCATAACTACCTCTACTCGAAGCCGCGTTTCAGCAGGTCGCCAACCGACCGGAACGCAGGCGACTCGCCTGCAACGTCGCGTTTTTCAGCGGCGTCAAATCTCTATGATCCCAGGCGAATCGCTTGTTCGTGCTTCGCACTCATGCAGGCGGGACGCCTGCGGTTCAGTCACTCCGCCATAACCAGACCTACTCAAAAAAAATAACTTTGCCGGTCTCGACGTCGTACTCGGCACCGACTATCTCGACCTTACCCTTCTTCTCGAGTTCGTGAATGACCTCGCTTTGCTCGCGAATATTCCGAATCGTGAGCCTTACGTTTTCCCTCATCACCGCTTCGACGAACTTGTCATTCCTCGAGTTCATCTCGCCGCCGTGCCAGCCACTCGCAACGCTCGTGACCGCCGGTTTTATCTTTTCAACGAGCCCGGTCAGATTGCCAAGCTTTATATCGTCGCAAGCTCCCTTGATACCGCCGCAGTGAGTATGACCGAGCACGACTATCAACTTGGCTCCGGCCTCTTCGGTCGCGTATTCCAGACTTCCCAGAATGTCGCTGTCGACGATGTTGCCCGCGACCCTGGCGTCAAAAGCGTCGCCGTTGTGCAGATCAAAAATGTCATCGACCGAGACCCTCGAATCTATGCAGCTCACAAACGCGGCGAATGGATACTGACCCTTCGCGGTCAACGGGGCTTCGACACGATAGCTCCCGTGGTCGTGCGAAGTACCGGAAACAAATCGAGCGTTACCTTCCTTCAATTTCTGCAGCGCCTGGTGCGGAGTCGTTTTAGCCTGTGACTCCTTTGTTTGCACGACCGGCTTTTGTGCCGCGGTATCACGCTTCAACTGGCCGGCGGCGTTTCCGAACATGAAGGTGATGACTAATAGAGTCCCGAATACGGATCTCTTCATAATGAATTCAACCTTCATTTGTGTCGACTGTTTACCCAACACTTCCTTCCAACTTAAGCTTCTGCGCCTCGACCGCATACACCCTCGGCGAATCCAACACTGTCTCTCTTCCTTGGGCTACCGCGTCCATATTACAAATCCTTTGGTTCAAGTCCCGTCTTTTTTGCAATTC
>JBDTMK010000277.1:0-4743 GCA_039934315.1 Pyrinomonadaceae bacterium
TCAACATGCTCGGGATGGCGAAGCGTGTGAAGGCGCGCATTCTGCAGGCGTCGACTTCCGAGGTTTACGGCGATCCACTCATCCATCCGCAAACTGAAGATTATTTCGGCAACGTGAATCCGATCGGTTTGCGAAGCTGTTATGACGAAGGAAAACGCGTCGCGGAAACTCTTATGATGGACTACCACCGTCAGAATGGTGTCGACACGCGGATCGTCCGGATCTTTAATACGTACGGCGAACGGATGCTCGAGAACGATGGCCGGGTAGTTTCGAATTTTGTTGTGCAGGCACTTCGCGGGAAAGAGCTTACGGTATACGGTGACGGATCGCAGACTCGCTCGTTCTGCTATGTCAGCGATCTCGTTGACGGCATCATCAGGTTAATGAACGCCGAGGGTGATGACCTGCACCTTCCGGTCAACATCGGAAACCCGGGTGAGTTCACGATGAACGAGCTTGCTGAGGAAGTCGGCAAGTGCACAGGTCGCGAGATCAAGATCAAATACCTCACGCTTCCGCAGGACGATCCTAAACAGAGACAGCCGAACATCGAAAGAGCCAAGGCATTATTGGGTTGGGAGCCGAAGGTGCCGTTGGGGGATGGCTTGAGACGTACTGTCGATTACTTTCAGAACTTGATCGGTGCTTAGTTGCAGCCTACGGGACTTATGTCGAATTTGAATACGATCGCTAGAACGCTGCTCATAATCGCCCTTCTTTCGCTGTCAGCTCAGGCGCAGACGCGTACGTCAACCGGCGATCAAATAATTCAAAAAATGTCCGCCCAGTACGCGTCGGTCAAGTCGTACCAGGATGTGGGAGTGATTCAGGACGGTTCAAAGAACTCGACAATCAAAGTCAATGAGTTCAAGACTTACTTTGTACGGCCGAACCTAATACGATTCGAGTGGGAAGACGCAGACGATAGAGATAAGTTTTCGAGCATATTTTGGAGCGACGGCAAAGGAGTCTTTTCATTTTACAATTTCTCGAAAGATCTAGAGAAAGAGGAAAGTATCAGTAGTGCGGTCGCCGGCGCTACGGGAATCTCCAGGGGGGCGGCCCATACGGTCACACGGTTACTATCGACGGATGTCGGGGGATTTAGTCTAACTGAGATGAGTCGCATCATCCTTCTGAGTCAAGAAGCATTCGAAGGCGAGGACTGTTTTGTAGTGAGGGGGTTCCACCCGTTCGGCTTCGCAATCGACGTGTGGATAAGCAAACGGGACATGCTGATCCGTAAGGTGCACGAAGAGAAAGAGAGCGGGGCCTTCACAGACGATATTCGTCGCGAAATAAAAATAAACCAGCCGATTCCAGAGAGTACCTTCAAGTTCCAACGCCCTTCCCCGGCTAAAGCGCGCGTTGGAGCGAACGCTATCGGATAGTTATTGGGTCAACAGGATTTATGAAAATTCTTATCACCGGCGGTGCCGGCTTTGTTGGAAGCCATCTCGCCGACAAACTAATTTCAGAAGGTCACGAGATCACCGTGATCGACGACTTATCTACAGGTCGATACTCGAACGTCGAACACCTCGAGGGCACGGAACGCTTTCGGCTTATCATCGATACCGTCTTAAATGAAAGCCTGATGGAAGAGCTGATCCGAGATACCGATCGGGTATATCACATGGCAAGCGCAGTCGGGGTCAAGCTGATCATGGAGCGCCCCGTAAAGACGATCGAGACGATCTTTCGCGGCACCGATGTCGTGCTCGCCTTTTGTTCGCGTTATCGAAAGCGCGTGCTGATCCCGAGCACCTCGGAAGTTTACGGCAAGGGAGCGTCGATCCCCTTCAAGGAAGACGACGATCTTCTCACCGGTCCCACGGACAAGCATCGATGGGCCTACGCATGCGCGAAAACCCTCGACGAATTTCTCGCTCTTGCGCACTACAAAGAAACTCGGCTTCCGGTCGTTGTCGTACGACTTTTTAATACCGTGGGCCCGCGTCAGACCGGTCAATACGGAATGGTCGTGCCGCGATTCGTCCATGCAGCGATGAAGAATGAACCGATACAGGTTCACGGTGACGGTACGCAGTCCCGTTGCTTCGGGCACGTCCATGACATCGTCGAAGGCCTCGCAAAGTTGCTCGATGACCCGAAGTGTTTCGGTCAGGTGATCAACTTGGGAAACAGCGAGGAAGTGTCGATAAAAGGTCTCGCGGACAGGGCGATCGCTCTTACCGGCAGCACCAGCGAGATCCAGTTCATTCCGTACTCTGAAGCTTATGGCGAGGGATTTGAAGACATGCAGCGACGTGTGCCGAGTCTCGATAAAGCAAGGCAGATGATCGGCTATCAGCCAACCCGCAGCCTCGACGACATCATCAATGATGTAGCCAACGAGTTTCGCAGCGAATCGTCGGCCTCTTGAACCGATGAAGAAACGAATTGCTTTACTAGTCTTCCTGCTTTCCGCCTTTTGCCTCCTGCCTTCTGTATTCGGCCAGGGCGGGATAAAAGGAAAAGTTCGCAACAACAAAGGCAGCGCTATCGGGGGTGCGACAATTACTGCGCGGCTGAGCGGCAAAGATATAAAAACGGTTAAGTCGGACGCCAAGGGATACTTCGCGATACAGGGACTAAATTCCGGCACCTATAACATCGTTATCGATGCGGATGGATATACTGCCGGCGTAAAGTTTGGTGTCGAGATCAAAGATGGCAGCGTGCGAGATATGGGAGATCGTCTGATCCTGTCGGTTGACCAGGGAACGCAGGTTCTGATCAAAGGCAGCGTGTTCTTTAGAGAGGGAACGAGCGTCACAGCAGCGAAGGTAGAAATCGAACGCATCAACGAAGATGGCACGACTAAGAATCTCGGCAGCACATACACGAGTCCGAGCGGCGAGTTTACATTTCGCCCGCCGGCGGGCACCGCAAAAGTTCGGGTGACGGCGAAGTACAAAGGAGCGACAGGTTCGAAGGAAATCACGGACATTGTGAATGCGGGAATTTACCGAACGGCGATCACGCTCGATATTTCCAGAACCGAAAAATAATTAAGAAGAGTGAAAACGTGAAAGGGTGAAAAAGTACGGAAACTTTTTCACCCTTTTGCGTTTTCACTCTTTCCCTTTTTTTCAGTTAATCGTCTCTGATATTTCCTCTGCCGGCTGCAATGCCGTCATATTTTCTGAATCCGTGACAATAAGCGGAAACTCCTCCAGCACGATCGTGTCTGCCAATGTTTGAACCCAGTAAGTGCCCGCGCTTGGAAAAACGACATTCACGAAAAAACTGACGTTATCGGTAAACCCTCCGGGAGACAGATCTATCGCCGTAGGCTGCGACGTGACGACGAGATTCGATTTGTCCGGAGACAGAATACGAACTTCGGTGTGATGATTCCCTTCGCCTCGCCAATGATTTATCACGGCGAATTTAATAAGCGAGACAGGAAGCCGCTCGACCATGATGTTCTGAAAGATTCCCATCAATGAGATCTTGTTACCCATCTCGATGCGGACATCATCGCAAAGAAGCGTATAGACCAGTTTTAAAGTTTCAGTTTGCATGGAGAAGAACAACTATCTAATACATCCAATCGCACTGCCGTTTCAGATTACAAGCGGCAAAGATCGATGTCGAAAAACTCGCGTCGGTTAAGATTCGGCGCATCCGCGAATGTGTTTACGATGTCCTCGTGCATTTTCTCTCCTGACATTGCTTTAGTTCGATTTTTACTTTTCCGACGTGAGAGGTCAAGAGTATACTTATTTTAGATTTTGAATTGTGGATTTTGGGTTGAGTACGGGAGGCCGGATCGTCGGTGTTTAATGCTCAATCGAGGACCCACAATTTAAAGTCCAAACCGAACGATGTTGTTGTACGTTCTCATCGGACTTTGCTTATCACTCGCCGGAGTCGCCGGGCTCCAGCTCATGTACATGTTCTACCTCGATCGTCTCGACAGGCAGCGCAAAAGACATGTCCATCAACTGGAAGCTGAATGTCGCCGTCTGTCTAATCTCTTGGCTGAGGCCGAGCGGGAGCTGACGATCAAAACTGAATTGATCTCTGTCGCGTATCCGGATTTCGAAGATGAGGAAGCGTGGGCGGATGTGATCGAAGATCGGTGATCCAGAGCAGGACGTAGCGGGACGGCGAGGCCGCCCGAAGGCCGGACGGAATTATTCTGAAAACGTTACTACGGTAGAGCCTTCGCCTCCGAACCCGTCGCCTGATTTAAATCCCTTCACAAACTCGTTCTCACTTAAGACGTTCCTTACGATCTCGCGCTGTACTCCGATTCCCTTTCCGTGAATGATCCGAACAATCGTAAATCCCTTTTCACGAGCAGCTGCGAGATAGGCGATCGTGACGGCTTTAACGTCCTTCGGCGAAAAAGCGTGCAGATCAAGCGAGTCGGTGATCTCGATATCAAAGGGCTCGGAAAATGGATTGTCGAATTGTTCGTCGATGGTGGTTAGTAGATCGGTGTCGTCTCAACCTGTCGCCTAAGCGAGCTTCACTTGGTTTTTGCCAACTGATACTGCGCAATGTCCTCCGGCGGCGTGACTTTCAAACGACTCTTATCGCGGAATACGACGAATCGCTTTTCATCCATCCTTCCGTCCGGGTTCCGCAGCTGGATGATGAACGTCTTGTTGTCGCCCTGGCCTTCGACACGCAGCGGCAACTGGCCCCAGACATCGGTCGAAGAGCGCCACACGGTGTAATAACTTTGATCGTATTTGTCGAACGCCAGGATCTGGATACCGTCGA
>JBDTMK010000278.1:0-4736 GCA_039934315.1 Pyrinomonadaceae bacterium
TGGACGTAATGCTGCCCAAGAAAAATGGCTACGACGTATGCCGCGATCTCAGACAAAAGGGAATCGGCACGCCCATCCTGATGCTAACGGCCAAAGGAGAAACCATCGACAAGGTGCTTGGACTAAAACTCGGCGCGGACGATTACCTGACGAAGCCGTTCGAAGTGATCGAGCTTCTCGCCCGCATCGAGGCACTATTGCGCCGAGCTCCAACGCAAACGAATGGACCTTCGCACGAAGCAATAAGTTTTGGTGAGATCACGATCGATTTCAAACGGGCTGAAGTTACCCGCGGCAGCGCACCGATCGATCTGTCCGCAATGGAATTCAAGCTGCTGCAGCACCTGATCGAGAACCGCGGTGTGGTTCATTCGCGCGACCAGCTTCTCGATGCGGTGTGGGGATACGACGCGATGCCTTCGACCCGAACCGTCGATGTTCACATTGCATGGTTACGGCAGAAGCTGGAATCAAATCCGAAACATCCGCACTTTATCCAGACAGTGCATGGGATGGGTTATAAGTTTGTTGAGTAAGTGATAGTCGGTTGATGATGAGTGATAAGAAATAAGAAATAAGAAAGAGGTGCCGTCGCTAATCAGATATCACTTATAACTCATTACTATCTTCCTAAACCTCATCGCGTCTTCCGTCATAACATTGTTGTTGAAAAACACATACGAAACATCTTCCTCGTGAAGCAACGAAACTAGCTCTTCTAACTCACCGTCTTCATATCTGTATCTCCAGCCGCCGATCCCGTGCAGGCGGAAATAGCATTTGTCGGGCGTCATTGTTCGCCGGACAAACGGATCGACACAGTGCCAGAGATCGAGGTCGCTACAGATCGTCGAAACGATCTTGTCGTCCCACGCTCCGCGCGGCTCCCATGCAAAATTTAGATCTCTGCGTTTTATCTTCTTAAAAAACTTTCGAAGGTTATTGATATTTTCATCGGTCTGCCGAAATTTCGCCGGACACTGAAAAAGTATCGTTCTCGCCTTGAGCGCTTCAGCGCACGCAAGAGTCGTTTGCAGTGCTTCCGCAACGATGTCCGTGGATTTAAAGAAACCGGATTCTTCCGCTTCTTTTTCCGTGAGTTTTTTCTTCAGGCGTTTGTACGTTGGGCTGGTCGATTCGTGTGTTATCAACTGCCACGCTTTCAACGTGAATTCGAAATCTTCCGGCATTTCCGCTCGCCACTTCTCGAGCGTTTTTATCTGAGGCGGTTGATAGAAGGTGTGCTGAACCTCCACGCAATTCAGAAAATCGGTGTACTCGTGCTTGTTCATCCGAAAGCCGCAGGTGCCGATCTGAACCTTTTTCGTCATCGTGATGATTGAAGTTCGAGCAATAAATATGCCGTACCGGCTTACTGAGCAGTCGGTACGGCATGGTCTGCCTTGAGAAGCGCTTTGACTCGTTTTAGAACACCGATTCGCTTGTCGACCGTTCACGTCGCGCGACTCCCGAACTATATGCCGCATCCTCCACTTTCGCGGCGACTGCTTCAGCGACGCGTCGATCGAAGACGGAGGGAATTATGTAATCGGGATGGAGCTCATCTTTCCCGATGATCTCGGCGATGGCGTTCGCCGCAGCGAGCTTCATCGCCTCGTTAATTCGCGAGGCACGACAATTCAAAGCGCCGCGGAAGATACCGGGAAAACAAAGAACGTTATTGATCTGATTTGGGTAATCGGATCGGCCGGTCGCCATTACCGCGACGAGTCCTGCGGCGTCTTCAGGCATGATCTCGGGAGTCGGGTTCGCCATCGCGAAAACAATCGGGTCCTTGGCCATTTGTTTGAGATCGACCTCAGT
Organism: Pyrinomonadaceae bacterium; assembly: GCA_039934315.1. Lineage (GTDB taxonomy): Bacteria > Acidobacteriota > Blastocatellia > Pyrinomonadales > Pyrinomonadaceae > OLB17. Next base: position 1,825 of record JBDTMK010000278.1, read on the forward strand.
GATCACGCCGGGAACGCTCAGGCCCAGGAATACGTCCGCGTTTTTTATTATGTCGTGAACATTTCCCTTCTCCCTATCTGGATTGGTATTTCGCGCATACCAATCCTTGACCCAATTCATGTGCTCCTTTCGGCCTTCGTAAATCGCGCCTGTTTGGTCGCAGCCGACAATATTTTTCACGCCGGCGGCCATCACGATCTTGGAACAGGCTACGCCCGCCGCACCAACGCCATTCACGACGACTTTGATGTCTTCCATACGCTTGCCGACGATCTTTAGCGCGTTGATCAGCGCCGCGAGAACCACGACCGCTGTGCCATGCTGATCGTCATGGAAGACCGGGATCTCCAGTTCTTCTTTTAATCGCTCCTCGATCTCAAAACAGCGGGGGGCCGAAATATCCTCAAGATTAATTCCTCCGAAAGCAACCGAAATATTCTTGATCGTCTGGACGATCTCGTGCGGGTCCTTTGTATTCAGGCAGATGGGAAACGCATCTACTCCGCCGAATTCTTTGAAAAGCTGGCACTTGCCTTCCATCACTGGCATCGCCGCCGCCGGGCCGATGTCGCCCAAACCAAGCACTGCTGTGCCATCCGACACCACCGCTACTGTGTTCTTTTTTATAGTGAGATTGAACCTTTTCTCCGGATCCTTACGGATTGCCTCGCAAACTCGCGCGACGCCCGGCGTGTAAGCCATCGACAGATCCGAGCGCGTCTTCAAAGGCATTTTGGAGACGACCTCGATCTTGCCGCCGAGATGCATCAAGAAGGTCCGGTCGGATATGTTAACGACCTCGACGCCGTCAACGCCGTCGAGAGACGCGATTATTTCCTTATCGTGAGTTTCGCTGGCGGCGTTGACTGTGATGTCGCGGATCAGGAAATCCTTTCCGACGCTAACGATGTCGATCCCCTCGATATCGCCGCCGGCGCGGCCGATCGCTGTGGTGATCTCGCCAAGCTTTCCGGGTTTGTTATGAATTTTTACGCGAAGTGTAAGGCTGTAACTTGCGTTCGGTGTTGGTGAATTGGTCATCAATTAGAAAAAGTATGACTAAAAATATTTTTCGAGGCAAATGGGTTCTAATTTCGAAACCCGCATTCGATGCAGGTTCGCAAGATGCTAAGCCGAGATTCGCGATCTCGGCAAAATGCAAAGCTCGATGCCATGTTCATCAAGCAAAGTCCAATACATTGTGTCCCCGAACACATGGCACGCTCGTTGTAATCACTATTGGCAGGAGATGCCTTTCATGATCCATGGCATTCCGCAAACAAAAGCCTTCGGAGGATATTATGCAAACAATCGTCTACACATACGCAGCTTACATAGTTCTCAGTGTCGTCTTAACAGTATGGGTCGCGCGGACCTTGCACAAGAACGGGAGAGTCTTTCTTATCGAGGTTTTCAACGGAGACGAAGCGCTGGCAGATTCGGTCAATCATCTTCTAGTCGTTGGTTTCTATTTAATCAATTTCGGTTACGTCACGCTCGCGCTCAAGATCAGCGACGTGATAGATACTGCCCAGGAAGGTATCGAGGCGCTTTCCTACAAGATCGGTCTTGTTCTGCTCGTACTTGGCGGAATGCACTTCTTTAATCTGCTCATCTTCCAGCGCATTCACCGCCGACCGAGGTTCTTTGGAAAGACACTGTCCGCGGAGAGCGTCGTAGCATAACGCGTGTCGAGTATACGGAAAACTTATGAGAGCACCGCGCCGACTTATTCCGACTGAAAGTTTCGCCCTTTCCATAGGCGTCGGTGCTCTCGCTCTCATATCAATGTTGATCTTCGCTTCCTTTCTACCGATGGAAATTTTCTTGGCCGTATTCCTCGTGACACCTTTTTTGTGCGGCTTTTTAGCGAGCGTTATTTTTGGTATTGCTCTTCGGACGGCGTCGTCGATAGCGTCTTGCTAGGTATCGCCGCGTGTCCCGTTTTCTTTGCTGGTCTTTTTGGTCTGGGGGAGTGGGGGGCGCCAATCGCAGCGGCAATCGATCTGACCTTAATATATCTTTCGATCTTCTTGATTGTGCCTTTCCTGATTTCCGTTCCAGGAGCTCTCTTGGGCCGGCTAGCTGCCCAATCCTTTGAAAGATGATCGCCCTTACGTGGCGGGACGGAGCAAACACCTGAACACGCCATGGATCTTTACGTGCTCGCCGGGGACACGCAGAACCTCGTAGTTATCGTTGGCAGAGCGCATCTCGATCTGCGAACCTTCTCGATAATATTGCCTCAGGATGGTGTCTTTTCGTTTGAGACTCACGATCGCACAGTCGCCGTCCCGAAGGTAAGACCGTGTTTCGATAACCGCGATGTCACCCTCACAGATATTTTTCCCCGACATCGAGTTATCCGTCACGCGATAAGCGCAAACGGATTTTGGAGAGAGATCACCAAGCATGAACAACGGCAAGGCGAACGGCGCCGCTTCGTATGACTCGGGCTGAAAGCCGTTCGTCGGAGCGTCCAGCCAGTTGATCTCAAACGACGATGGAGCGATAACCTCCGACCTTCCTACATCCAGCTTGAAGCTTCCGTTCTCGCGCCGGCGCTGCAGCAATCCCTGCTCTTCGAGCGCCTTAATATGTTTTGCGATTCCCGCCTTGGACGAAACTCCGAGCTCACGCGCGATAAGCTGATACGACGGCTCGTAACCGTGTCCATCGATGTATCCAATTATGAAGTCCAGAACTTCTCTCTGGCGGCGTGTTCGGGTTGGCACTGTGGAGAGATTGTAGATCAAATTTTTAAAGTTGTCAGTTGGCAATGGAATTTCGTTGTTCGTTGTTCGTTGAACGTTGTTCGTTGTTCGTTGATCGTAGTTCGTTTTTTTTAACTCCCACGGAGAGCGCCTGTAACCATCCACGATCATCGATCCACGAACAACGATCCACGAACA
>JBDTMK010000279.1:0-4708 GCA_039934315.1 Pyrinomonadaceae bacterium
GGATCGGCGTCGATCGCTTGCTGAAAATACGAAATGCTAGTTTCTGGATCGGGCTTGTTAGCTCTGAGAAGAAGATAACGGCCCTTCATATAAAGCTGATACGCCGCGACATTTTCCGTGTAACGATTTTTAGCTTTGCCAGCCAGACGAATCTTCAACGCCCCGGCTACTTGTTGTGAGATCGAATCCTGGACCGCGAAAATATCTGTGAACTTCTCGTCGAACTGTCCGGCCCATAACTGTTTGCCGTCGCTTGTGCGAAGAAGGCGGGTCGAGATTCTGATCCGCTCGCCCGATGCCTGAATGCTGCCGTCGAGAACGGCGTCCGCATTGAGCTTGCGGCCAACGAGCAGAGAATCCTCCTCGAGTGAAAGTGAGCGACGAACGGATTCGAGCGGACGTACAATGATTCCTTCGCCATCGCTCAGCTTCGAGATCAATGCGTCCGCCATTCCCAGTTCCAGCGGTTCGCTGCGTTCATCGGCGACTAGCGAGTGAAACGGCAGAACTGCGACCGTTGTGATCGGCGGATCCGATCCGACATTCGACTTAGTGCGCCACGAATAAAAGAGGGCCAAACTCAGTCCGGCCAACACGAGAAAGCCGGTCACGTAAGGCACGAGGCGATTTGGTATACGCCGAATGTCCTTGTGGCCGGTATGGGGTGCCTTAGAAGGGAGAACCACATCCGCATCCCCGCTAGCTGCGGCTTCATCCGGATTGCCTATCTCTTTCACATCCGCGACGAACTTATAACCGCGTCCCGGAACGGTAAGGATAAATCGATGCTCACCCGGCTTTTCGCCTAAAACTCCACGCAGGACCGAGATGTTCTTGTTCAGATTATTTTCTTCAACGATCGTGTCCGTCCAGATCTCGCGCATCAACTCATCTTTTTCAATTACGTGTCCGCTGTTTCGAACAAGATAAAGCAGCGTGTCGAAAATTTTTGGAGTTAGAGGAATAGTCTCTCCTGCTCCGCGTGACAAAAGGTTTTTTGTCGCGTCAATACGAAACTCACCGAACTCGTATATCTGGGATTGAGGCACGCTTTTCATCCTAATCAGGAACTTTCAGGAATTTTCACACCAAACCGAAAGATTTTCAGGACCGTTGAAGACGATTATGGCACCCATCAGACCGCGATTGAAATATTCCGGCTGAAATAACAAAAAGGAAACAAAAAAATGAAAAACACATTCTCTAAAACAATCGGTTTGGCGGCACTGGTATTTCTGATGCTGACAGTACTTGGACAAGCCAGCGTTTCCGCACAGGAAGCGGGTGAGAAAGGGTCAGATAGCATGGCTCTGTTGAGCGGTTCTGGAGCTAGAGGTTTGGAAGGTTCCTGGAACGTTCTCGTTACGCCGTACAACTGTCAGACGGGCGTTCCCGCCACGACGACGGCATCTATGCTGACATTCAATCAGGGCGGAACCATGACGGAAATCGGGTCGCGTATCGCTCCGGCCCTGCGCGGCCCGGGCCATGGAGTATGGTCCCATGAACTGATGGGAGAATTTAGCGGGACGTTTCAGTTTTTCCGTTTCAATGCCGACGGAACGCTTTCTGGGCGGCAGATCATAATTCAAAACATACTATTGAATCGTGACGGAAGTGGTTTCACGAGCAACGCGATGGCTCGGATCCTCGATGTCGCCGGCAACGTGCTTTCGACCAATTGTTCCGCAGGAGTTGCAACGCGTTTTGAATAACCGCTAGTTGCGGCCACTCGTCGCCTTCTCATCTAGGTTTAAATTTGGGCTTATGGAATGCTTGCTTCGGCAAGCATTTTTCTTAATGTTTAGATAAACTTGCAGCGACACAGCCGCTCGCGGTTTGCGACCGGCATGATCGAGACGATGGAGCTTCCGTTTAAGGACCCGGTAGAATTTAAGCTTTTCGACATTGGCCTCGCGACTGCGTTCGGCCTGCTGCATTTGTTGCTTTACGCTTTCTTCCCGCGAAAGCGAGCGAATCTTTTCTTCAGCCTCTTCGCGTTTGGTGCGGCGACGCGGATCTTCACTGCAGACCTCATTGATCTTTCTCGTTTGCTTTACTCGCAAGCCATAATTGTCAGCTATGTGGCGATCTGGAGTATCGGATTTGCGGTTCCGGCGTTCGTCGCATACCTATACTCTGCATTCGAAGAGAAGTTCCCGATCCACTTCTGGATCGTAGTCTTCCTTTGGGCGGCGATGACCGGAACAAGGTTTTTTACCGCGAATCTTCCGTACATGCTTCCGGCCGCGAGTCTTTTGATCATCGCCTTTGTCGCGATCGAATCGTTGAGGGTTATCGGTCGAGCGATCTGGCAACACCGCGACGGGGCCTGGATCGTCGGTCTCGGCGTACTTTTCTTGATCGTTGCACCGCTCTACAACGCGGTCGAGATTATGCGTCCCGGATTGATCTCGGCTTGGGGGCTCGCCGCGACGCAGGTCTCGCTGATCGGAATTCTCGTCGCAAACTCAATTTTCCTCGCACGCAACTTTGCGCAGACGAACAAGGATCTCGAGCGGCAGTTGATCCAGGTCAAGGAGCTTTCCGCTCGCGAGCTGGAACATGAGCGGACGGCCGCCGATCTGCGACTTCAGAACGAACACGAGCGTGCTCAGCGAGCACTTGTCGAACAGGAGATCGCTCTCGCGGCAAGCATTCAACAGTCGCTCTTTCCCGAGTCACTTCCGAAGATCGCCGCCTACGATATCGCGGCATTCAACCGTCCGGCACGCGACTGCGGCGGAGATTATTACGACGTTCTGAAGCTGGATGGAAGAACCGGATCGTTCCTGGTATGCGTCGCCGATGTCTCAGGAAAAGGATTGCCTGCGTCGCTTTTGATGAGCAATCTTCAGGCAACGCTCCGCGCTCTCGCATCGAGAACCGGATCACTAAAAGATCTTGCGGCCGAGATAAACGACCTTCTCTACGCCACTTCGCCTCCGGATAAGTTTGTCACCGCGATCCTCGCCGAATTCGATGATAAGGGAAACATGACGTATGTTAACGCGGGCCACAATGAATGCTTCGTCGTGCGACGCGATGGAACGATAGAGCTTTTAGCGTCGACCGGTCTCCCATTGGGAATGTTCCATGCGAGAGAGTACGACGAGAACAGTTTCCGATTGGCTAAGGGCGATCTCCTCGCGCTGTTTTCTGATGGAGTACCGGAGGCTCACGACAAAGCCGGCGAAGAGTGGGGCGAGGAGGATCTAAAAACAATTCTTGTCGACGAGAAAGAGAAAAGCGCGGGGGAGATCATCTCGAGCGTCATGCAAGCAATCAATCAGTTTTCAGATGGTGGTGATCAGTACGACGATATTACGCTGATGGTCATCAGAGCACTTTAGATCACGAGCAGAATTTAATTAGCGGACACATGTTGCCCGGTGTTCCATTCCTCTTCCACTTCTTACAGCACTTCTTCTCTTTTCTTAAATCTGATCATGAGGACTGCGCGATCGCGCTCTCGGTCTCAAGCTTTGTGGGTCAGGTGTCGACATAATTTATTCGCGTGCGGTAAGCATGTCGACTGGCGGACGATCACGCGCTTGTCTGTCTGATCCATTTTCTAAGATTCGTGAGCCTCTCCCAACCGAGGCGAGTCTGCTCGTGAGCTCTTCCGAGCCCGCGCTCGAGCAGCTCGCAGTTGTCGGCAACCATACCCGCCCCGCGCTCGATCTCTCCCAGATAAACCAGACACTCGCCGAGAAACGTGAATGTAGTCGCAAGCAGCCAGTGATCTTCGGGAAGGGCGGCTCGGCGAAGCGCGACGCAATCCTCGAATGCGGATCGGGCTTCTGCAAACTCTCCTTGCTCCATCAAGGTGCGCCTGAGCAGCAACAAACAGCTGGCGACAACAGGATGCTTGTCCGGCAAGTTCGCGTCACGACATGATAACGCAGCAGATCGCGCATGATGTTCCGCTTCCGCATACCGCTGTCGATAAATCAGTACGTATGCAAGATTATACACCGCCCAGATGGTATCGACGTGTTTCTCACCTAGCATCTTCCGGCAGATCGCCAGCGATTTTCGCGCGAGCTGCTCGGCCTCGTCGGGTTTTTTTGCATAGATCGTACCGACGAGATTGAATGTCGATGACGTGATGTCGGGTGCTCGGGGCCGTGGACGCCGTTTAGGATCTCCAGCGCTTTTCGGTGAAGCGGTTCCGCCCGCTCACGCTTGTCCAGGACCGTCAGGATGCTCCCGAGCTTTCCCAGTATCCGCGCAACTTCCGGATGCTTCTCGCCGAGGACCCGTCGGAGAATATTCAACTCCGCATCATACAGATCGATCGACTCGTCGTATCGAGCCTTCCACGCGACAAGATACGAGAGGTTTTCGAGCACATTCGCAACCCGAAGATCATAGTTACCGAGATGATGTCGGAAGGTCCGTAGAGCCTCCTCGTATAACCGCTCGGCCTCATCGAGGTCCCCTTTCTCGACAAGCAGTTTGGCGTAGTTGTTCAGGCTGCTCGCGACTTCGATACTCGTCCGGGGAAATATCGCGAGTCGAGTTTCCAGAGACCGTACCAGATGTCTCTCGGCGGATTCGAACTGTCCCAGACTCAGGTATGTAACACGGAGTGTGTTATCGAGGTCGGCCGTGATCTCGGGTTGGTCTTTGAAGTCGGACTCAAGACTCTCGGCGGCGATTCCCAAAACCTCTGTCACCTTTACGTCCTTGCCAACCTCGCGCG
>JBDTMK010000280.1:0-4696 GCA_039934315.1 Pyrinomonadaceae bacterium
TTTCCAATACTAGCGGAGGAATCTTTAGGATGCAAGTCTATTCAGGCAGGTTTTCCGTCGCCTTCGCCTTAGCCCGAGGGTGAAATTGCTCGTAGGACTTACGCAAGTGGGCGTCGGTCATGTGAGTGTAGATCTGTGTCGTGGAGATGTCCGCATGACCAAGCATTTGCTGCACCGAACGGATATCGGCACGGTTTTGAACAAGGTGAGTTGCGAACGAATGGCGAAGAGTATGGGGCGAAATTCCCTCAAGACCGACATTCTCTCCATGATCTCTAATAAGTTTGTAAATGCTCTGGCGATTGAGCGCATGACCCGTCGATGTGACGAACACGTTCGCGATCTCGATATTTTCTTTTTTCCTTCGAAGCGACAAATAACTCTTTAGCCACTCGACCGCGCTCGAACCGATCGGCACCCGCCGGGTCTTGCTTCCCTTGCCGGTCGTAGTAAGAATTCCCGACTCGATATCGACGTCGTGGATCTTAAGGTCTACGGCCTCCGAGACGCGGAGCCCGCACGCGTACATCAACTCGATCAGAGCCCGATCCCGCAGCCCGAGTTCCGTCGAAACATCAGGAGCCGCGAGCAATATATCGATCTCCGCCTGGTTCAAAAACTTCGGCAAATACAGGCCTTTTTGCGGAAGATCCAGATTTTCTGCCGGGTTGTTCTTGATGTGGCCGTCGATCATCAGGAACTTATAGAATCCGCGCAGGGCGCTTACCATCCGTCGTTTTGAATTGTCAGTAAGTTTTGTCCTACCAAGATCGATCAGCCACTCGCGCAGATCCTGTCTCGTCAAGTTCTCGATCTCGTAACCGTTCTTATCGCACCACCCTTTGAGCTTAGTGAGATCATTCTCATACGCCGCTAGCGAATTCTTCGCGAGGCCTTTCTCCACGCGGAGATATGAAATGTATTCGCGGATAAGATCCCGTCTTTGCGAATTGTTTTCCATTAGGGAAGATCGGTCAGTGGAATCGTAGACCAGCGAGTCGAAAAAAGGCAAGTTGTCGATTTTCCAAGTTTTGTCTCTACGTCCCGGAGATTTATCGGACTGACCGCAACTGCCGGAGGAGTTTAGTGGCCACCCGACTGTTCGGATTCTCCCGTGTGACTCTTTCGAGTTCGAGGATCGCCTCGTCAATCAAACCTGCCTCAGCAAAAGCGGTGCCCAGCAAAAGGTGCGAACGCGGTGAGCTTCGACGCAGTCGCGCGAGACGGTCAGCCGTCTGTTGATCGAGAATACGAAAGCGCGCCTCGGGTTCCGGGCGTTGCGGTGCAGTTTTCACGACATCGCCGACGCTCGCAGCCACCTGCCAGCTATAAGTCTTTCCTCTCAAAAGCCGCGTCTTCCAAGACGTCGTCTTCAGATCACCGCTTGAGGCGACCTTGTTAAAGTTTTGATCAAAGACCTCGACGACGTAACGGTCAGCTTGTCCAAGGGTCTCCCACGACAGCGTCGGCGTGTTCGTTAGCAGAACTTTTCCGGCAGGCGAGTGTATCCGAAAGCTACGAGACTTGTTTGCCCCATCTCCCATGAGGACCCGGCTCGGTGGATCGAGGTCTCGAAGATCGGGTAACGCGAGCTTGCCGCTGGTCAACACACGCTTCACCAAATTTCTATAGTTTGAAGGGGCAGAATCATAACCCTTCAATTCCCCCGTCCGGCCGATCCCTACACTTTCTCCGCCGTCATTGATCAGAAGATCGGTCGTGTCTTCAGGCGGGGCTTCTAGCATTTGAGGTATCAATTCCGGCCTTCCTTCGGGGACTAGCTGATCAGTCGGCGCGTGAGTTTCGACAAAAGCCACCCCGCCTCCGTCGTCGACAGCGTCAGACGATGACTTCAATGAGACGAACCAGAGCGAGCCGGCGATTGCTATCATAACTGCCGCAAACGTTAGCGGCAGCGGGCGGGCGAATGTTGCCTTGAAATATGCAAGCCAGCCTGAACTAGAAGTTTGTGCTTCAACCATCGAGTCGCGGAGGCTTGATAAATCCCGTAGCTCGTACGAGCAATCATCGCAAGATTCGATATGATCCTGCACGAACGATCGCTCAGCCGCCGCCAGCCTACCGTCGACATATCCTTCCAATTGTGCGTAGGAGAGATGATCGGTAAGACTGACTGCCTGGTCGAATCGTTGCACCACTTCTCTCTCGAGCGCAGCGAGGCTCCAGGCCCGGCACGTATCGCACGAGGCTAGGTGATCATCGATCCTGATCACCTCGTCGCGGCCAAGCCGGTTGGCTCCGAGATCTTCTAGGTCATTTCTTGTCACGTGTTCACTCATCGGTAAAGGATGAAATCTTCGGTCAGATATTGCCCGTCTTATTTTTCCACCACGGATATTCCAGTTCGGTGTGACGGGAGATCAACCGGTCGTTGAGGATTACGACGGTGATGAAAAGGCCGATGTCGGGATCTTCCGGGCAGCGGCGAGTGGGGCTGAGTGGTGGATCGACCGATCGACGGCGGGCCCTTTGGCGCTGCAGTTCGGCCTATCGACCGACAAGGCGGTGCAGGGCGATTACACCGGAGACGGGAAAGCCGATGTCGCGATCTGGCGCCCTTCCAACGGCAACTGGCTGATCTTGAGAAGTGAGGACTTCTCGTTCTTCGGCTTTCCGTTCGGAACCAATGGCGACACAGTTGCTCCCGGCGACGGCAAGTTCGATCCGACGGTCTTCCGTCCATCGAGTGCGACATGGTTCATCGGAAGAACTACCGCGGGTTCACAAATCGTGCAGTTCGGTGCGAATGACGACAGGCCGATCCCTAACGCATTCGTTCACTAATCACGCAATTGTTAGTACGGATCCCGGCCATCTAAAATAGGATTGCTTGTCTCGCAGCCGCCAAAATCCCGCACCGACGGAGCGACGGCCTCGAGCTTCTCTGACGCGGCCTGTCGCGAAAGATTCCAGCTTCGCAGATCGGTTTCGCCGCGTTCCGCGCAATATCGAGACGCGAGCTTTCTTGCCAGACTGATTTGATCTCGCTCATTGAGAGCCGGGATTGACTCGACGAGCGGCGGGATCGCGTCGTCGCTCAAGCCTGCATTGTAGTCAACATCGAAATCGCGTCCGTGGTGCATCAGGTCGAGGTTCGTGCGTACGATGAACCTATCCGGGTTCAGGAGATTCGTTGCTCCAAGAATGACTACCGCGGACCAAAGCGCGCCCCATGCGAAGCGATTCCGTGCTCCACGAAAGACTGTCAGCGCGAACCAGCCGAACACGACAGCGAGCCAGATCATAACCACCATCGGATAGAAGCGGACCGTTGTCAGGCCGTAGCCTAATTCACCCGTCAGGAGGACCAACCGCTGGACGGCGGAAGCCATGATTACGAACAGCAAACCGATTTGAACGCCGGCAAGGATCTTGAAAATCCTCTCCGGCCGCTTTGTTTCGCGGCGGATCAACCAATGCGATACCAGCAGTATCGGGAGGACGAGGGCGGCGACGGCAACCAGCTCGCCGAATCCGCGGCGTGCGTAATCTGCCAACTTGAAATCGGGTGTTGCCTGCACGAACTCCATCCCGCCGAAAAGATAGGGAAGCTGCACAATCACAAAGGCGAGGAATAAAAGGTCGACAAGTCCGACGATGAGGACGGTTTCGATGGTTCCAAATGTGAAAACGGCCGGGATCGAGGAGTTGTCGAAGTTCTGCCAATCGAATTTCTTTTCCGGCTCATCGGTGGCCGGGTTCGGCGGATCGCTGCGATTGATATGTTCCAGAATGGTCGCGTTGCCCGGCAGATTTGCCGAGGTATCCGCAGGCTCAGCGGCGACTTTGGCGACGAACGACGTTTCACTTCCGCCCGATGGGGCAGTCGGTTCTGATCTGGCCGCTGCAGGAAGCTTCACCGTCGCCTGTGTTATGGCACCACGCAAATATCCGGCGGTTAGCCACGCTAACAACGACGTCACCAAAACATGCGACACGACGATGTCGAGATCAAAATTGATCGCCCGATTGACGAGGCCTTCGAAGGCCGCGTCTGCTGCCATGAACAGGCCACCGAATATCAGCAGTAGCGGCAATGCGATCGCCAATCCGCGAAGCATCGAGAAAACATTCTTGCTGATCTTTCCGCCCGGCATCGCGTTCCACTCAATGTCCGCGGCGAGCAGGGCGACCGGACCGAACGCCGATGTTATCCCCGACCATAGAAATCCGCATCCGTAATGAAACGCTCCCGCCAAGTGTGCACTGACGCCGAAATTCGCCAACATCAAAACACCCATGATGATCAGGATCGCAAACGTATCGTAAACGCGAAGCTCGATCGAATCGCGAATTAGAAACATCGACGCGAAAAAGATCATCGCCGCCGTCAGCGCGATCGTATTCTTTGTGAGCATGTCGGGCCTACGCCTTCGCATCAGCACGAGCAATGCGGCGACGAATATCGTCACAAAAAGAAATGCGTTCAGTCCCCACGGCTTCTGCCGAAGCAAGATATTCCCGAGCACACCGACAAGTGCTGACACCTGTAAAATTTCAAGGCCTGTTTTTGTTCGTTCGTTCATGGAAATCAAAACATCGGCCGCTTCATATTTACTGCATCGCGGCGGACTGCTCCGATCGAGTCAGAAGAAGGTAACTTCGTTTGTGAAGAATGCTGTCCTCATCGCCGACCAGTAACGCTTCGATCACGTGATCGATGCCATACCCCTCG
>JBDTMK010000281.1:0-4673 GCA_039934315.1 Pyrinomonadaceae bacterium
TCCTCGAAGAAATGCGGACGCCGACCGACAAATGGGAGAATCTTCGCCTCGCCGCCGGCTCGCCTGATAGGGTGCTGCTCGTCGGATTTAAGAATGAGAAGCTGAAGCCGCTGACCGGTAAGAGTCTCGCGGAAGTCGCGAGTATGCGCGGCACCGATCCCGAGAACACCATCCTCGATCTCGTCCTCGAGGATCAGTCGCGCGTCGGCACCGTCTACTTTCTGATGAACGAGGAAAACATAAAGAAGCAGATCCGTCTGCCGTGGGTCTCGTTCGGCTCCGACGCCGAATCGATGGCGCCCGAAGGTGCGTTCCTGAAATCAAATCCTCACCCGCGTGCGTACGGAAATTTTGCTCGCCTGCTCGGGAAGTATGTTCGTGATGAGAAAGTGATCTCGCTTGAAGAAGCGATTCGCAGGCTCACGTCGCTCCCGGCTACAAACCTTGAACTCGATCGACGCGGCTCGTTGAAGTCCGGCTACTTTGCCGATGTCGTTATCTTTGATCCCGCGACCATCGCGGATAAAGCCACGTTCGACAAACCTCATCAGTTCGCGGTCGGTGTCCGGGATGTGTTCGTCAACGGAGTTCAGATGTTAAAGAACGGAGAGCACACGGGGAAGTTTTCCGGACGTGCGGTTTACGGTCCGGGAAAAGTTAAGTGAGACAAGCGGGATCATCAATATGAAACGCTGCGCCGAACGCGGTAGAGATTATAACGACGACTCGTTGAGCGTTTGCCTCGACGACGGGTCGCAGGTTGCGGAGGCTCAGCCTCCTACAGGTTTGTGACTTGTCGGAAAGGCGTAGCCTTTCCGCTCATCGGGCGACGGAGCCGCAAGGCAATGCGCTCATCAAGCGATCGTGAAGAACTTCGATCCCCCACAATAGGCGCTGAATACTATGGCAGAGGAGCTAACTAAAGGTTCGAGCATTTCGCACTATCGCGTGGTGTCGAAGATCGGTGCCGGCGGGATGGGCGAAGTCTATCGCGCTCACGACTCGCGGCTCGATCGTGAGGTCGCGATCAAGATGCTGCCCGCTGATTTTGCGAATGATGACGACAGGCTTCGCCGCTTCGAGCAGGAAGCTAAAGCCACATCAGCGCTGAATCATCCGAATATACTTACCGTCTTCGACATCGGTGAACACCACGGAACTCCGTTCATCGTAGCGGAACTTCTCGCGGGTGAAGAACTGCGCGATCGTATCAACGAAGGGCCGATACCGCTAAGAAAAACGCTCGACTATGCGCAGCAGATCGTGAGTGGACTTTCCGCCGCGCATGAAAAAGGCATTGTCCATCGCGACCTGAAGCCGGAAAATCTCTTCGTTACAGATGACGACCGCGTTAAGATCCTCGACTTCGGACTTGCGAAGCTTCGCGAACCAAAAACAAACATCCACGGATCCGAAGATGCGACGAGAAAGGCCCTCACCGATCCCGGCGTGGTGATGGGCACGGTCGGATACATGTCGCCCGAGCAGGTTCGCGGTCAGGTTTCCGATCAGCGCTCCGATATTTTCGCGTTCGGCGTGATCCTCTATGAGATGCTCACGGGCCGGCCGGCGTTTCGCGGTGAATCCGTAGTAGAGACGATGCACGCGATCCTGAAGGAAGATGTTCCGGATCTCGACGAAGACGGCCCTCGCGTTCCTCCAGCGCTCGAGAAATTGATGCGGCGATGTCTAGAAAAAAAACCTGAACATCGATTTCATTCGGCGCACGATCTCGGATTTGCGCTCGATGCACTTGCTTCACCGACGAGTTCTTCCGGTAGTGGAATGACGACCACGGCGCGATCGATGAGCGAAGATGTGCCGGCTGGATCGTCGACCAATTGGGTAAGCCGGGCAGCGTGGGCAGCGGCCGGATTGTTCTTAATCTCGACTCTAATCTTTGGTGCGTTATATTTTCGACGTATCGAGCCGCAGAGTCAGACAATGCGGTTTGCGATCTTCCCGCCTGAGAAGAATACATTCAGTCACTCATTTGCTCTCTCGCCCGACGGACAGCAGATCGCATTCGCCACAATCGGGGGCACGGGTTCGACGCTCCTCTGGGTGCGGCCGATAGCGTCGGTGGATGCTCGGCAGTTGGCAGGTACGGAAGGAGCCTCGTTTCCTTTCTGGTCTCCGGATAGTCGCTCGATCGGTTTTTTTTCCGCGGGGAAGCTTCGCAAGATAGACGCCGCTGGCGGTGCATCCCAGACGTTAGCCGACGCTTCCGCTGATCCACGTGGGGGAGCTTGGGCGCCCGATGGAACAATTATTTTCAGCCCGTCCACGACGGCGCCGCTAATGCGCGTGCCTGCATCCGGCGGTACCGCATCCGAACTGACAAAACTGAGCACCGATACGGCGCAGACCTCTCATCGATGGCCGAGCATGCTGCCCGATGGGCGTCACTTTTTATATTTTGGACGAGCTGCGGACCGGCTGTCGCAGCAAGGACTCTACGTTGCCTCGCTCGATGCGCCCGAAGGTACATTTTTGGTTGCCACGCCGGTCACCGGAATCTATACCGAGACAAATGGCGCCGGCTACTTGCTGTTCTTCCGAGAAGCCACGTTGATGGCTCAGCGATTCGACGCAAAAAACCTGTCGCTGTCCGGCGAGGCAACACCTCTGATCCAGGGCGTACTGACTTTCCCGAGCGAGGTCGGACCTACCGCCTACTCCGCTATCTCGGCAGCGGCGGGGCATCTCATTTATCGAACTGGCGACCAACAAACCACGCGGCTGACGTGGTTCGATCGGGCCGGAAAATCTCTTGGGCCCATCGGCGATCCGGCCGGATATCACGAACCCTCATTGTCTAAGGACGGCACGAAAGTTTTATTCGGGCGCAGCGAAGGCGCAGAGCCGGGGGATATCTATTTACAGGATCTCTCGCGCGGAAACATGACACGGCTGACATTCGATCCGTCGGTGGACGCAACCAGCATATTTTCTCCGGATGAGACTCAGGTCATTTTTTATTCGAGCCGCGACGGGAAGGGAAGTTTCTATCGCAAGCCGGCAACCGGCGCTGGAAGCGATGAGCTGGTGATGGAGAGCGATGGAGGTTCCTTTCCGGACTCGTGGTCGCCCGATGGAAAATATCTTCTGTATGAAAAGAATGGCGGAGCAAAAACCAAGATCGATCTCTGGCTACTGCCATTGACCGGCGAAGGAAAACCGTTTCCGTACCTCGAGACTGATTTCGAAGAGGCTCATGCGCAATTCTCGCCGGACGGCCGTTGGATCGCGTACACCTCAAACGAATCCGGGAAAGCGGAGGTGTATGTGCAAAGCTTTCCGATTGGTGGCGGCAAATGGCAGGTGTCGACCACTGGGGGCGACCAACCCCAATGGCGAAGCGACGGGAAGGAGTTGTTCTATATATCGCTTGACCGCAACCTAATGGCAGTCTCGATCGGCGGCGGATCCACTCTTGCGGTGGGCCGCCCGGAACAACTGTTTCAGACGATCACTCCTGCGAGCGGGGTTACGGACGACAGAAACAACTTCGTTCCAAGTCACGACGCTCAGCGATTTCTCGTAAACACGTTGGCGGACACGACGAGCGAGCGGCCCCTTTTAGTTGTGCTTAACTGGGCGAACGATCTTCGGAAATGAAGTCCTGACGTGATCGGAACACCGATGAAACGATGCCCGAAATGCGATGCGAAGTATGCGGACGAGACGTTGAACTTCTGTCTCGAAGACGGCGAGTGGCTGGGCAACGACGCCGGCGAGCATCGCCGTCCTTCCGTTTCAAAATCGCAGCGACGACGCCGATACCGCTTACCTGTCGGACGGACTCGCCGAATCGCTCATCTTTCGACTCAGGCAATTGCCGGGACTGAGGGTTAGTCCGACAAGCTCGGTTATTCGGTACAAGGCGTGGGATCCTGCTAATTTGCGTGTACATGTAATAAAGTTGATGCTCAAATAGCGACGACGTTGAACGATACGAGCGTCTCCGCCAGCATCGCGAGACGACGAATTGAAGTGCCCGCTAAGGCGCGGGAAGACAGTTTCACTACGGCGAGCAACCATTGAAAATATGAAATCAATCATCGAGAGCGTTTTCCATCCAACCGATTTTTCCGAGGGCAGCAAGGTCGCGTTTCATCACGCGCTAAAGGCAGCGCTGCAGGCGGGATCCAGACTGACACTGCTACATGTCTCCGAGGACGGGGCCGCACCATGGTCCGGTTTTCCCGGTGTGCGTGAAACGCTTGAGCGTTGGGGACTGATCCCGCCCGGAAGCCCGAAGTCGGCGGTAGCTGATCTCGGTATCGATGTGCGCAAAGCGCTCACATCAAAGGGCGGCCCGGTTGATGCGGTCGTGGCTTATCTCGAACAACATCCGGCGGATTTGATCGTGCTCGCGACGCATCAACGCAGTGGCGTCTCGGCGTGGCTAAACAGTTCGGTCGCCGGCCCGATCGCTGGGCGTTCGGGAGAATTGACTTTGTCATTCCGGGCGACACGAAGGGTTTCGTTTCGGGCGATGACGGTTCGGTGTCGATACGAAATGTGCTGATACCGATCGCGCTCACTCCGCATGCCCAACCTGCCCTCGAAGCGGCCGCCCGCCTCGTTGCGAGTCTTAATTGTGATGAAGGGAATTTGAATTTACTTCATGTTGGAAGCTCTGATTCGATGCCCGCCCTTCGCCTTCC
>JBDTMK010000282.1:0-4662 GCA_039934315.1 Pyrinomonadaceae bacterium
GAAGACGTGCTCCGTACCCGCGTCGTTGAACATCTTGTGGTCGATGCCGTCGTTCACGACGAGCGAACAGGCTGTATCCCAATATGAAACGACCATACGGAAACTTGCGCTAGCGCGTTCGCCGCCGCGATAAAGTGCGACTATGTCCATCGCCGACGCCGGGGCGAATTCCGAAAAATACCACTGCCGCGCTTTGCGCATCTGCTTGTCCCGCCGAAGCTCGTACAGCTTCAGGATCGCCATCGTGTCGTCCTGCTTTCCCATCCTAGATACTCCTTATTTCGTAAAGCCGGCCTGCGCTTGCGAAGCCACAGCTTTCAATTTGTCCGTCTGCAGTTTCGTCACGCCCAGCGCATAGTACGCAAGAGAGTAATCAGTCTTCACGATGAGCGCGTGTTTGAAATGATCAGCGGCGAGGTCAAACCGATCGAGATGAAAATAGCAGAGACCGATGTTGTAGTGGAGCCGAGCTCGGTAATTATTGTTGACATATTTATTCTCCGCGGCGGAGAGCGCGGTTTTATACGACATTAGGGCAGCGTTGAATTGCCCGGCATTTACCTGCTTTGCACCTTCTGAAAAAAGATCGGTGATCTTGGGAGACGACTGCGCCAACGCGCCCAACCCAAAAACAAATAGAAAAGCGAATGACAATAGAACCTTCATGATCTAAATCTCCTTAGACCCATTTGGGGTCTGAGGATAGTTTAGAAACTAAACGGTGTGCGAATCTTTCGGCTGGTTGCGGTTTGTGTTCTGAGATTGCTGGAACAGTGGTCGGTGGTCGGTTGTCAACAAAAAGGTCTTTTATTCACTGACCACCGACCCCTGCTACTGAAAGCTTTCCCGCCAAACTTTTGGCGTGAGACTCGTGAACTTGCGGAACAAGGAAGTGAAGTGGCTTTGGTTTTTGAAGCCGGTGCGAAGACTTACTTCGACGATCGGAAGATCGTTTTTCGAAAGCAGCTCCTTCGCTCGTTCGATACGCTGCTCCATCAGAAACTGCTGCGGAGTGAGACCGGTTGATTTACGAAATGCACGCGCGAAATGAAACTGGCTGAGGTCGGCGACGGCGGAGATCTCTGCGAGGCTGAGATCCTCTTCGAGATTTGCGTTGATAAATTCTTTTACGCGGCGCAACTTGAATCCTGAGAGTCCGCCGGTAATACTTCGCGTCACCTGCTGCGACGTCCCGTAGTGCGTGAGCAAATGCAGCGTCAGCGTCTGGATCACCGAATCCGCAAACAATCGTCCCGCAGGCGTTGCAGAACCGGCTTCGGCGAGCAGAGACAATCCGAGTTGCTGGATAAGAGGATCGCTCTGTTTATAGAGTTCCGCAAATTCGAAACCACCCGCAAATCCGTTTTCCGTCGCGACGCGGTTTACAAAATTCGGCTCAAGCGCGATGCCCATGTTGTCGAGCGGCTGGTTCCAGACAGCTCCGATCCGTTGCCCGGCAGGCGTGATGCAAAGATTTCCACTTTTGCCTTTCGTTACCACGCGGCCACCGGTCGCCGAGATCTTTTCCGTAGTAAGGCGACCCTCAATAGCGACATTTACTTCATGAAATGTATTTGAGTGCTCAAGCATCCGGCCCGGCATCACATGCGCCCGATGAATCCGGATCCCCGGCCATTCAGCTTCCTGCCTAGAAAGGTAAGGCGTAACGTTTTCGGATTTCCATTCGATCTGCATCAAAATCCTTTGTAACTAGATTTGTGACAAAAAGCAAGGGCTGGTGAATCGTGAATAGTAAATCGCGAATAGTGAGCCTCTTTCCCCGGTTAACGAGGCGGATTATCAAGACTCCTATTCACGATCCACTATTCGGTTTCCGGTCAGGCGGCTGTCTCTTCTGCCGCAACTTCGACGAACTTCGCAAGTACGTGTGTCGCATGCGTAACCGCGGCGCCCGCACGAAGCGAAGCAGCGACCATTGATGCCTCGACCAGCTCCGCTTCCGTAGCTCCGGCCGCCTGCGCGTTACCTGTATGGATGTCGATGCAGTAGGGGCACTGTGTCGTAACCGCCCGGCATCGCCGGGCGCCGAAGCGTCGCGATCCTGCCTTTCACGAACATCACCCGCGACGCGCGGGTTAGCTTTTTTGAATTCGCACTGGCCGACGCCGTGATCACGAAATTGGCCCGCTCGCAGTCGCTCGTTGTGCGTCCCTCTTCTTCGGTCGCAAAGTACCTTGGCAAAACTGTCGACCCGGTCGCGATAGGAAAAGAGCTTAAAGTAGATGCGATACTCACGGCCAATTTCCTTCATGCCAGGGATCGCATCCGGGTAACCGCTCAGTTGGTCGACATCGGGGACAGGAATGTTCTGTGGGCGGAACAAATAGATTCCGACACCGATGACGTCATCGGCTTACAGGACCTGATCACAAATCGGATCGTCGAAGGGTTGAAGTGCGAGCTCGAAACTTCCGCGCCGCCAAACGTCGCAGTTCCGGCAACCGGTAATTCGGTGGCGTACATGGAATATCTTCGCGGGCGCGATCAGCTGAGGCGCTACATCTTTCATACGGTCGCTAATGAAAATGTCGAGATCGCGATCAGGCACTTCACCCTAGCCATAGATCTTGATCCGAAGTTTGCTCTCGCGCATTCCGCATTGGGAACGTGCTATCTGCAAAAAGTGATCAAGGTTGTCGGAACGCGAGAAGACGTCGCGAGAGCGGCTTCCGCATTCGATCTTGCGCTGGAGCTGGATCCGCAACTCGTGGATGCACGGGCTTATCGGTCTTTCATCACGCGACTGCAAGGCGAGACGCAAAAGTCGCGCGACGAGCTGGCCAAACTCCGCGACGATGAACCCAACAGTTTCGAAGTTCAATATCTCAGTGCTGCTTGTTATCGGTTCGATGGCGACTACGAAAGCGCTCTTCAGTGTTATGCGGAAATGCTGCGGCTTGATCCGACGGCTCAAGTGGCGATTCACTATTGCCGTGCAAGAATATTTTTGTACCGAGCTGACCTTGCAAACGCGTTTAGCGAGTTGGAGCTCGCCGACAAAATCGAGCCAAACCATCCGATCGTGAAATTGTTTCACGGCATCCTTACGCTGCGTTCTGGCGATCCGGCGACCGCCGCCGCTGAGATGAGAATCTTATTTGCGACATACCCGAGTGTAGGGTTTCGTCCATATTTTTCTATGTGCCTCAGCGCGCTCGGGGAGCGTGAGGCAGCACTGCGGGAGTTAAGTGCGGAGACAGAGGCCATCGCGGCCGTCGACCCCGATATATCTTATTGGCTGGCATCCGCGAACCTGATGGCTGGCAGGACCGAGACGGCTTTCAAATGGTTGCGGGATTCGATCTTCCTTGGCAATCACAATCTCCCTTGGTTCGAAGCTGACCCAGTGTGGACACCATTGCGTCAAGATCCGCGCTTTCTGGAATTGCTGGCCCCCCTAAAGAAACTGCATGTTGGTGGCGAATGGTGAACGGCGAGTAAGATGAATTTTCAATTCACGACTCACCGTTGCTACTCTTTGTTTGCTCGCCTACACGACACTGAAACCTCGGACTTTTGCGAATCCGGATGCTATACTAAGGAAAACTTTTTGGAGTAAATCATGAAATTTCCAGGTGGATTCGATATCAATTCGATGATGAAGCAGGCCCAGCAAATGCAGGAGCAGATGGGCAAAGAGATGAAGGAAACTGTCATCGACGCGTCAGCCGGCGGCGGTGCCGTTTCGGTAAAAATGCGCGGGGATTTTGAAGTTATGGAAGTGAAGATCTCGCCCGACCTCGTGAAGGACGGCGACGTCGAGATGATCCAGGACCTGACGGTTGCAGCACTCAACGAAGCTCATCGAAAGATCGAAGAATCATTGAAGGGTAAGCTTGGCGGAATGCTTCCGCCGGGGATGATGTAGTAAATCGTGAATCGTGAATCGTAAATAGTGAAATCCGCGGTTAACTCGGCGACATTAGATCAACGAACTATTCACGATTTACCATTTACCGTTCACGATTCATATATGCTCGATTACTCAGAACCGGTCGCCCGGCTTATAGACGAATTCAAACGGCTGCCGGGGATCGGTAGTAAATCTGCGCAGCGGCTCGCGTTTTATATTTTGCGGCGGCCGGAAGCGGAAGTTGAAAATTTTATTGATTCGCTCCGCGAGGTCAAAGAGAAGATCATCTTCTGCACCGTCTGCAACAACCTGACGGATGTCGATCCGTGCATGTACTGCTCGAATCCGAGACGAGACCGCGGAGTGATCTGCATCGTCGAGGAACCATATAATCTCGTCGCGGTCGAAAAGACCCGCTCCTTCAAAGGCCTTTACCACATTCTGCATGGCTCGCTATCGCCGATCCGCGGCGTCGGTCCCGATGAGCTGATGCTTCCGAATCTATTGCCTCGACTCTCACCCGAAAATAACGAAGGCGTCGAGGTTCGCGAGGTTATCGTCGCGACAAACCCGACGACTGAAGGAGAAGCAACGGCGAACTACATCGCACGTCTGCTGAAACCCCTCGGGGTCCTAGTGACCCGTATCGCGATGGGCATGCCCGTCGGCTCGGATCTCGAATACGTCGATGAAGTAACGATGGACAAGGCCCTTTCGAATCGACATGAGATTTAGGCCGGGGGGGGGGGGAGTCAGAAGGCACCAGGGAAAAGAGTAGAAAGCAATTG
>JBDTMK010000283.1:0-4600 GCA_039934315.1 Pyrinomonadaceae bacterium
CGCAGGGCGCCGCTGTAATAGAGTGCACCGACGATAATGCCCACAATGACAACGAACGCGAGCGCCCAAGCGATATTGCTGCCGGTACCGTCTCCGCCGCCGCCGCCATCAACGACTACTTCTTTTTCGACTACGATTTTATCCATATTTGCTTTTCTCCTAGTGTAAGTATGGCAGAAAAGTCGGCGTCCGTGTGCGTTTTTCTACGAATAAGAATTGAGCAAATTCGTTGCTGCACTTCAGAGGGCGATCCCCTTTATTCGCTACACCCAAGGTTTCGCTTTTGGCTGAACTTATTCTACTAGACGAACGCCCTGCCGGTCCCGGCAAAAGGCGCTTGATCATTCATTCGCGTCTCAACTGCGCGAAACTTCGCTTCATCTACCCCGAACACGAGCAGCCAGAAGATCTTTGCGACCGCACTCAACAGCCCGACAAGAGCTGCAAACATAAATACAGCATAGCCGAGCGGCGGGTAGAAAAACGTCAGCCATCCCAGGCCCGAGACCATCGATAGCACACCAAGCCAGCGCGGCAGGTAAGTCGAGCGGAAGACAAGATAGCCTGACATCACCGTCGACAAACCGAAGAAGGCGAGCGCGATCGCCGCTCCGTAATCATTTGCCCTCAGAAGTATCAGCGAGATCGATTGCAATTGTCCCGCGTCCAATCCGCTCAGAGCGGTCGCACCACCGAGCACGAATAATGGAGTGATGTAGAAAACGCGCGCGAATGTTTTGATCACGCAACCCGTAAGATCGACTGACAGCATCACCAAAGCGAGCGTTCGGTTTACGGGGCTCAGCAACCTGTACCAGAGTGCCGCGGTGATGACCTGACACGCCATCTCGATCAGATAGACGGTGAACCCGATTTGAAACAGGCCTTTGTTCGCGAGAATATTATTCGCGGTCGCGACGGCGTCACTGAAATCGATGAGGCGCTCGCTGATAAAACCCTGTGCGATGATGCCGCCAATAATGGTGACAAGAAAGAATAGGCCGGCGAGTCGAGCAAGCAGACGAGGGGATGCGATTTTCATGTCGAGCGTTACGGTATTAGAAGAAGAATGGTTCGGCAAAAATATTTACCGAAGAATTAGCGCCCTGATTCAGATCTCCGCGAGCGCCAAAGGTTCCACATACCAAGGCCCGAGAGGATCATGCCAAAGAGACCGGTTACGCCAAGAGAGTGAAAACCGTCCAGTAGAAAAAGAACCCGCCGCTCGATCTAACGGTATCCGGGAAGTGCACTCCCCTCATGTGAAGGACCGGCATGCAGCGAGCCAACAAATATGATGATGTACCCGGACAGCCGTTCGGGGAGCATCAGCGTTCCGTAGAGGTACACAACGAGAATTGCTACACCGATCATGTTGTCGAGGCCCGGCTCAGAGAAGCCGCGGACCATATCATCCGCTAGATGCAAAGTCAGCAGGAGGATCGAAACGAGAGATGCTACGGCTAGCGGAACTTTGCGTTTCATCTGATGTTCTCCCCGCGACAGTCTTAGAGCGGTCACCTGCTCATACGAGATCGATGCGGGTAGCGTTCCTGGAAATCAGCAACTAGCAGTTAGCTACGAGTAGTTATCAATTAATGCGAACCCGTCAATACTCGACCGTTTCCGACAGATCAAGATATTCGTCTAACGTTTCTAACTGCTAGTTGCTAGTTGCTAATCACCGATCTGCTGGCGAACGGCGGCGACGATGACTTCGTCGGTGGGAAAGCGGATCCAGCCTTTTTCGGAGACTCTTTGGTCGCCGACCCAGACGGTGAATTCGCCGCGGCCGCCTTCGACCAGTTCGACGTCAATACCGAGCGCATCTTTGATAGCGGCCGCCGCACGGGCGGCCCGTGGTCGATACGATCCTCAGACCTTACAGAAACGAATCATTACTTTATTCATAACTTCCTTTTTATTTCTTACTACGATCGAGGGCCGTCTTCATGAGGGCAGCGATGGCCGCAAAACCCGGACTCTTCTCGCCGCGTATGCCGGAGGCTTGTGGCCGGAGGTCAAGGAACACTTTGTCGTTTTGTGCGACGAGGATCGTCATGATCTCACCATCGCCCGAACCAGAGAACGCGGCAGCCGCATCGGGGCCGACTGATGGAACGGCAGCAACTCGGACGGCAAGTTGGTTGCGCATGATCGCTTTCAACGCAGCTTCGACAGGGCTGCTGTTGTCGGCCGCTTTACTCACGAGCCTGATCTGATCGACACCCGCGCCGTTCTTCCAAACACACGTCTTAATCGTCCCTCCCTCGACTGGGGTCTCCGCGACGTTTGCCGAAGCGGCATCCGGTGCGACGCGTCGAATCTCATCGATCGTGACCAGCGCACACGGATCCGGGATAGCGACTGAATTCTTCCCGCAGCCAGGAATCGCAGCAGCGATGAATGTAGCCATCACAACACAGAACGCGTTTCGATAAATGATCCGTGACATCCGTCTCTCGCTCACTGCAAATCCTCCTCAAAAAAATACTGCGTTTGATCTCAGGCTAACTTCCGGCTTCCGCAAGGTAGCTCGGAAAGCGCCGCTTTGCGTCTTTGCGGCTTTGCGGATAGTTTTCGACGATTTTTTTCACGCAAAGGCGCAAAGACGCAAAGAAAGGAAAAGAGCCCAAACGACTCACTCTATCGGGGGCGTTATCTGGCTGCCGTGATGGGCGACGATCTGCCATTTGCCATTGCGTTTCATCCACACGTGGGTGCTCCGGAATTGTATGTTCCTGACGCCCGAGACCGTTGAGCGATGCGTCATGATAGCGGTGTTGCCGTAGATCGTCACTTTGTAATCGTCGGCCTTGACTATGTCCGCATTCGGCACTACGGACGCGAGGTATTGAGTCTTGTTTTCGACCTCGCCGCGCTGCGTTGTACCAGCATAGTCGTCGGCGATGAGCTCGGCAGCCGCTTTTTTATCGCCTGTTAACTCTGCACGCGTCCACGCCTTGTCGAGTTGGATCAACTTATCCTCGACACTTCGCTTCTTATACTGCCCGAGGGTGATCGACGATATTCCAAGCAGAACAACCATGGCAGAAAGAATCATCTTCATACTGTTTTGCCTCCAGATGACAGCCTCGGGTATCGGCTAACTGCGACGTCGGAGATCCTCCCTCGGTAAAAGATCAGTCGAACGTTCGGTAACGGTTGGAACCGGTTCAAAGATCTTGTCCTCAATAAGTTTGTTTGTCGGATTTGCTTCGTCTGATTTATCGGCCGAAGCGAGCGTCGGGTTTAGCTTATCGACACGCATGAAGAGCCTTGGGTAATTGAAGAAAAATACGGACAGCAGGAGAAAACCCACAAGGGCGCCGATGGCGGATCCAAACAAGAGTTCTGGCCCGAGCAAGATCAGCTTGTAGAGCGCCACTTTGAATAAAAGAAGCATCAGCGCTACAACGCCGGCGACCGACAAAGCGGAAAGGCCCAGCTTCTCAAAGATCTGCTTGCGCCTCTCTAACGCCGCGTATTCCTCGGACGGCATTTGGTCAGCAACAACTTGAGAGATCGCGTCAAGTTTCAATCCGCAGGCACGGCAAAATTTCTGATCGGACCAATTTTCTTTACCGCAGTTTGGACAAAACATAATGGTGGCGTCGACCATTATATCCCGATTACCGCTAAGACGGATGACGATATCGATCCTTCCGCCACGTCGCGTTTACCACCGTTCGGTCACGGATATGAGGACGACTGATTTTTAAAATCCAACGACCGCATCATTTGAGATTCTTTTTAAAGAATTCCAGCGTCCGATCCCGCGCTAACTTTGCGGCTTCGGCGTCGTACCGCGGAGTCGTGTCGTTGTGGAAGCCATGCTGCTTGCCCTCGTACATGAAGAGCTCGTACTTTTTCTTGTTAGCTTTCAGCGCGGCTTCGAAAGCCGGGATGCCGGCGTTGATGCGCTGGTCGTTACCCGCGTAGTGCAGCATCAGGGGTGCAGAGATCTTCGGCACGTCGTCCGCACCCGGCTGGCTTCCGTAGAATGCGACGCCCGCATTGAGATCGCCGCCGAGACGGACGGCAAGTTGATTGACCATGCCACCGCCGAAGCAGAATCCCACCGCGCCTAATTTGCGTTTGCTGTCCGGCCTGGCCTTAAGCCATTTCGCCGAGGCGACAAAATCTTCGGTCATCTTTTTGCCATCAACTTTGCGAAACGCTACCGCGCCTTTTTCTTCATCGCCGGGATAGCCGCCGACCGACGTCAATCCGTCCGGAGCAAACGCCATGAACCCGGCTTTTGCAAGCCGGCGTGCGACGTCTTCGATGTACGGATTGAGGCCGCGATTTTCATGGATGACGAGCACAGCCGGAAACTTTTTGCCCTTCGCGGGACGTGCGAGGTAGCCCTTTATCGAGCCGTTGCCGGCCGGTGATTCGACCGTCTCGTAACTGAGCTTGAGATCCTTGTCGTCCTTCGACACCGTCTGCGACCAGGCATAGTTGGGCCTCAGGCTTTCAAAGATCGCTGCGACGGTAAGGCCGCCGACGGCAAACCGTGTCGCTTGATTAAGAAAAGATCTGCGGTCGATGTCGCCGTGCTGGTACTCGTGAAATAGATCCAATAACTCCTGCGGAT
>JBDTMK010000284.1:0-4594 GCA_039934315.1 Pyrinomonadaceae bacterium
AACCGCGCTCACATGGCCATCGTATTTCTTTTGGCCTGCATAGGCGGAGCCCTTCTGAGCTTATTTTTGTTGCCGGACTCGACTTCGGTCGGAGCGTCCGGCGGGATCGTCGGATTGCTTGGTTACATCACGGTCTACGCATTTCGAAGGCGGCGGTTTATCTCGCCGGAATTTCGAAAAGGCATGCTCATCAACATCGGTTCTCTTCTACTTTTCGGACTTGTTCTTTACAATGTCGTCGACAATTACGGACATCTCGGAGGGTTGATCACTGGGGCGGTGTACGGAGTTTTACAGATACCGTCGGATGAATACGTCGATCCCCGCCGGGCCCGTCCTGTCACAAAAGCCTTCGGGCTGATCTCGGTCGTTATATTCGTCGCGACTTGTTTAGTGAGTGTCCTTTTGATCGCTAACTTTAGGTAGTAACTCTCTTGTTCCCGAGTCATCACAATGCCCCGAGTACGAGTTCACCAACACGTTAATCCGCTCGCGCCTTTCTATCGACAGCCTCCTGAACCGGTTGATATCGAGTCGATTTTTTCGGAACCCGACCAGCCGCTGCTCATGGACATCGGCAGCGCGCGGGGACGCTTTCTTTTGCGAATGGCGGAAGCCGAGCCGCGATGGAATTATCTTGGTGTCGAGATTCGCCAACCGCTCGTCGATGAAGCGAATCGGATCGCCGGTGTAGAAGGCCTTACGAATCTGCACTACCAATTCTGCAACGCCATGCTTTGGCTCGGACGATTAATCGCGGACATTCCGGACGGAATTTTGCAGGCGGTCACAATACAGTTTCCCGATCCGTGGTTTAAGAAAAAACACGCCAAGCGGCGGATGGTGAATAAAGAATTGGTCGAGGCCGTCATCGACAAACTATCTTCGGGCGGCCGCGTTTTTGTTCAGACGGATATCGTGTTTCTTGCGGAAGAAATGTTTGAATTATTTCGTGCCGACAAGAGATTGAAGGAAGGAGAAATCGACGACAATCCATTTCCGGTGAAAACGGAGAGGGAGAGATCGGTGGAGGAAAAGAATTTGACGGTTTATAGGGCGATGTTTGAATTGAAGCGTTAATTTAGCCAGGGCCAACGGCACTGGTAGAAGAGGATTGGTATTTGGCCGCAACGCGGCGGAGTAATCGTTCATTTACTCCGCCGCGTTGCGGCTTTGTTGTCGTTGCGCGGTTCCAGGGGCGTTGCCTCTGGCTAGATTACGACCGCACCTTTGGTGCTCATGCCCATGGCACCTGGATTGACGTACTTCAACGTTCTCTGATCGCGACCTTCATCTATCACTTCCAATTCTTCTCTTTCTTGAATCTCTTCACCACCATGTCGCGCCGCAGCTTTGGCAGTCTGTCGATGAACAACTTTCCGTCACAGTGGTCGGTCTCATGCAAAAACGCGCGGGCGGCGTAACCTTCGGCTTCGCGTTCAAACCACTCGCCTTTTTCGTCTTGTGCTTTAAGTACGGCCTTCATCGGACGAACGACTACGGCCGGAACTTTTCCGACGGACAAACATCCTTCCTGCCCGGACTGTTCACCGTCTGTCGAAATTATCTCCGGATTCGCGGCGATCAGCTTTACGTCGTGGCAATCCATTACAAAGAGGCGCAGATCCAATCCCACCTGCGGTGCGGCGAGGCCCACACCTTCGGCGTCGTACATAGTGTCGAACATATCCGCGCAGAGCTCGGACAACGAATCGTCAAATTCCGTCACCGGTCGCCCGACCTGGCCCAGAACTTCCGCCGGGTACTCAGTTATCTTTCTGATCGCCATTACCGCGGGATGTCCCCATGCCGCCCGCCGCGGTGAAAACCACGCTGTGCGAAAAACCCTTTTTCCTGACGGGAGAGGCATTCCCAACAGATATTGCGCCGTTCATTCGTCGGTGTGACGAACGTGTTGTAATGTTCCATTTCCCGATCGCACTCTTCGCATCGCACCGGCGCCCGATCGGTTATTTTCGGATCCATCTCTTCAATCATTTTGAACATTCCTTGTAGATTACTTTCCGGTAACCAGTTTAGTTCGAATTTCTCAATTTTGCGAGAAGGTCAAAATCCCGCTTCAGCACGTTGAACGACTGACTTTTGGGCATCGGAAACTTGTTGACTAATCAGGACACGTACCTTAAATTTGGTGAAACTCTTCCCCCATCGCGAATGCGACTAAAACACGCAGCTCGCGAAGTAAAGTTCGGCCAGAACTCAAATCGGACGGGTATTTCTAATGAAAAAAGTTTTAGTGTTATCTGCCGCGCTCGGGCTGTTTGTTTTGTCGTCATATCCGCAGCAGCCCTCCGCTACGCCGCCCGAAGATCAGATAGTCCGGATCTCAACCGATCTTATACAGATCGACGTCACCGTCACCGACAAGAATGGAAAAGTGGTTTCCGGCCTCGGTGCGGACGACTTCGAAGTATTTGAGAACGGCGAGAAGCAAACTCTCTCTGCAGCATCGTTCACGACGAAATCGATAGGAGGAGCGGCTGTCGGCGGAGGCGTTAACCCTGCCTCGGCTTCGCAAACCGGAATCGGGGGTACGACCGCCACCGCAGTTGCACCGGGCTCCGTCCGACGAACGATCGCGGTCGTCGTTGACGATCTAAACATGTCGTTCGGCAGCGTTTACTACGCTCGCGTCGCCTTACGCCGATTTGTGAATGAGCAGATGCAGCCCGGCGATCTGGTTGCGATCATTCGCACCGCGGGCTCGGTCGGCGCGCTTCAGCAGTTTACGTCCGATAAGCGAGTACTTCTTGCGGCGGTGGATTCGATCAGATGGAATCCGATGACGAGCGACGTCGAGGCACTGAGTTCTGTCAGCCAAACGCCGCAAGACCTGTCTGAACGGTTCAGAGGCGAGGGTGACGCAGTCGGCGCAAAGCTGAGTGGGGATCTTAGCGGGCGTACGACCGGCCTCGTGCATCCGAGCATTACGCAGTCAAAAGCTCGTGATTACAATGATCTGAAGAACGCGAATCAGTTCGAGGCGGGGCTCTACGCCCAGGCATCGCTCGGTACCATGCGATACCTCATCCGCGGGATGAACGATCTTCCGGGGCGAAAGCTGATGTTCCTTTTCACCGACGGTCTCCAGATCAACAGCGACACGGTAAAGTCACGATCGTCGGTCGTTTATGAAATGCTGCAGGATCTCGTCGAGTTTGCGAATCGCTCGTCTGTCGTCGTTTATACCTTCGATACAAAAGGTCTCAAATCGATGTCCATACAGGCGTCCGATTCGACCTACGAAATCATCGATGGGCATCGCGGACAGAAAGAAAAACTACGAACCGATGACTTCAAGGCGAGCCAAGACGGCCTTGCATATCTGGCCAAGCAGACCGGCGGACAAGCTCTGTTAAATAGTAACGACCTGAATGGGGGCATCCAGCGGTCGCTCGACGAACAGTCCGGCTACTATCTGCTTGCATACGTGCCGAATGCCGAAAGTTTTGACCCCGCCAAGCGGCGATTCAATAAGCTGGAAGTAAGGGTCCGGCAACCGGGTCTCAAGGTGGCGTACCGCAGCGGATTCTTCAGCACAGGTCCAGTGGAGACGGAAACCGCGATGTCCGGCGGGCAGCGCGATCTTGTTAAGGCTCTGACATCCCCGTTCGCTTCGAACCAGATCGCGCTCAACGCAAACTCGCTGTTCGCTGATGAAGAGGCCGGATCTTATATACGCTCATTTCTCCATATCGATGCAAAAAGCCTGACGTTCTCGGACACAGCCGATGGATGGAAGACCGCGACGTTCGATATCGGCGCCGTGGCATTCGGCAACAACGGCGTTGCGGTCGAGCAGAAGGAATCGCAATACACGATCAAGGCAAAAGGAGCCACGTTCGACACGATGCTGCAAAAGGGGTTCGTTTACGTCCTTATCGTGCCCGTGAAGAAGGCAGGCGTCTATCAGTATCGCGTTGCGATCCGGGATACAACCAGCGGAAAGCTCGGGTCGGCTTCGCAAATTCTCGAGGTACCCGATCTGACGAAACGGAAATTGACGATCTCCAGCATGGCGGTCGAAAACGTCAGCATGTCGATCTGGCAAAACATCGCGGCCGGAAAGGTCGGGACCGGGCCGGGTCAGATCCAGGTTCCGTCAACGCTGCTCTATGACACGGTCCTGCGAGAGTTTAAGGCGGGCACGGTTCTTCGATATGGATTTGAGGTCTACAACGCCAAAGGCGACGCGGACGATATGCCGAAGCTGGAAACGCAGGCAAAGATCCTGCAAAACAATGCGACGGTGATCGAAGGGAGTTTGAATAAGGTAAATGCTGCTACACAGAAGGATGCGAAACACGTAAAGGTAAGCGGGGCGATCATGCTGAAGGATAATCTGCAGCCCGGCGACTATCTGCTGCAACTCACGGTTTTCGATCGTGCAGGAAGACAAACCGCGATCCAGATCCTCCCGTTCGCGATCGTGAAATAAGCTGCCTTCGGGGACAACTGAGAGCTCGCTGCGTAGGTTTTTGCAGCGACGAATAATGACAGTCATCGCGGAATCGGCCGTGGGTTCAATTCGGGCGGCGATCGTCAGAGAGCCGCAAGAAAGTTCTCTTTTTCA